>USIL01000286.1:0-2008 GCA_900554655.1 uncultured Collinsella sp. | reverse complement strand
GTCCGGCGCCGCCCACATGGAGTCGCCCACCAAAAAGTTGGAGGCCGCCGCCTCTGCCATGCGCACCCGCCTCATCGTCTCAATCGTATTCCTCATCCCACTGTTCTACATAGGCATGGGGCACATGCTCGGCTGGCCGCTGCCCGGCATCTTCACCGACCATACCCACAGCATGACGCTCGCCCTCACCGAGCTCGTCCTGCTCATCCCCATCGTCTATGTCAACGACGCGTACTTTATCAACGGGTTTAAATCGCTCGCGCACGGCGCGCCCACCATGGACGCCCTCATCGCCGTGGGCGCCACCGCGTCGATCGCCTGGTCGCTCTACGCCATGTTCATCATGGCCGACCAATTAGCCGCGGGTCAGGTCCACGAGGCCATGATGACGAGCATGGACAATCTGTATTTTGAGAGCGCAGGCACGATCCTGTCGCTCGTTACCGTGGGCAAATACCTCGAGACGCGCAGCAAGTCCAAAACCGGCGGCGCCATCGAGGCGCTCATCGACCTGGCGCCCAAGACCGCGACCGTCGTTGCCGACGACGGCAGCGAGACCCCCGTCGACGTCGACAGCATCCTTCCCGGCCAGGTGCTGCGCGTGCGCCCCGGCGAGTCCATCCCCGTCGACGGCGTGGTGCTCGAGGGCGCCTCCGCCGTGGACGAGAGCGCGCTCACCGGCGAGTCCATCCCCGTGGAGAAAACCGTCGGCGATACCGTCAACGCTGCCACGGTCAATCGCACCGGTTCGTTTACCTTCCGTGCCACGCGTGTGGGCGCCGAGACATCGCTCGCCAAGATTATCCAACTCGTCGAGGACGCCAACGCAACCAAGGCGCCCATCGCCCGCATGGCCGACAAGGTCGCCGGTGTGTTCGTGCCCGTGGTGTTCGTGATCTCGGCCGTGACCTTTGCGGTGTGGATGGCGCTAACCGGCAGCATAAACGAGGCACTCACCTCCGGCGTGGCGGTGTTGGTGATCAGCTGTCCGTGCGCACTCGGCCTAGCCACGCCCGTCGCCATTATGGTAGGTACCGGCAAGGGCGCCGAGATGGGCATTCTGTTTAAGAGCGCCGAGGCGCTGGAGAACCTGCGCAGCGTGGGCACCGTGGTGCTCGATAAGACGGGCACGGTCACCCGCGGCAAGCCCGCCGTGACCGATATCGTAGTAGCGACGCGCGCCGACGGCTCGCCCGCCATGAGCGAAAAGGCGCTGCTCAAGCTGGCCGCCGCGTTGGAGCGCTCAAGCGAGCACCCGCTGGCCGAGGCGATTATGGCCGAGTGCGAGGCGCGCGGAATTGTCGCGCGCATGGTCGAGGACTTTGCCGCCGTGCCCGGTCGTGGCGTTACGGCGCGCGAGGGACAAAATGTCATCGCAGCCGGCAACGTACGCCTGATGGACGAGCTGGGCGCGAAGGTTCCCGCCGGCCTTGCCGAACAGTTCGCCGCCGAGGGCAAAACACCGCTGTTCTTTGCCAAGAACAGCGAGCTTGTCGGTACCATCGCCGTGGCCGACGAGGTCAAAGAGACGAGCGCCGAGGCCATCGCCGCGCTCCACAAGCTCGACGTCGACGTGCGCATGCTCACCGGCGACAACCGTGTGACGGCCGAAGCAATCGCCCGCCGCGTGGGACTGAGCAGCAAGCAGGTCATCGCCGACGTCCTCCCTGCCGACAAGGAGTGCCACGTCCGCGAGCTGCAGGATGCGGGCGGCAAGGTCGCCATGGTGGGCGACGGCATCAACGACTCCCCCGCCCTGGCGCGCGCCGACGTGGGCCTTGCGATCGGCACCGGCGCCGACATCGCCAAGGAGGGGGCGGATGTCGTGCTCATGCGCAGCGACCTCATGGATGTTGCGCGGGCCATCGAACTTTCGCGCGCGACGATCCGCAACATCAAACAGGACCTGTTCTGGGCACTGTTCTACAACGGCATCGGCATTCCGCTGGCGGCGGGCGTGTTCTTCCCCCTCACCGGGTGGCAGCTCTCGCCGATGTTTGGCGCCGCG
>USIL01000285.1:0-2027 GCA_900554655.1 uncultured Collinsella sp. | reverse complement strand
GGGGCGGCACGTTTTTTATGGGGCGATTCATTTAAATCCTTGCGGCTATATTCACGTTCGGGAACATAGCCGTCCGCACCGCAAGACGGCCCGCCTACTCAAAGTATTGGAACTTGTTGGTTGAGAAGGCAAACGTTACGACGAAGCCTTCGCCGGGTTCGGATGCTGCGGTGACGTCGATGCCCATCTTGGAGCACAGGCGCGCCACCAGGTAGAGGCCGATGCCCGTTGCGCGCTTGGTGGCGCGGCCGTTGTCGCCGGTAAAGCCCTTCTCGAACACGCGCGGCAGGTCTGCCGCGCTCACGCCGCAGCCGTTGTCCGCAACGGTAAGCTCGATGCGCTCGCTTGCCAGACCCTCGTCCAGCAACGCACCCGAAAACACGATCTTTGCGCCGTCCTCACGCGCATATTTAATGCTGTTCTGAATGAGCTGGCCCAGAATAAACTCGAGCCACTTCTCGTCGGTAAAGACCTCAAAGTCGAGGTTCTCGCACACCGGCGCCACGTGTGCCGCGATGAGCTCGCGCGCATTGGCCTTGATTGCGCCCGTCACCAGAGCCTTGAGGTTCCAACGTCGAATCAGATAATCGCGCTCCACAACCTCCGAGCGCGCATAGTAGAGCGCCTGGTCGATATAGCGCTCCACGCGGGCAAGCTCGCGACCGAGGTCATCTACGCGCGACAGATCATCTTCGCTGCCGTCCAGGTTTTCCAAAATCAGATGGGCTGCCGCCAGGGGCAGCTTGGCCTCGTGGACCCAGCTCTCGATATAGTCGCGATAGTCATCGGTCTGGCGCCGGCCTTCGGCAACCTCGTCACAAGCGGCTTTGCCCACCCGGCGCAAGACCTCGTACTCGAGCTCGCCCTCGGCATGGGTCGGACATTGCACCATCTCCTGCACCCATGCGGGACTCTCGAGCTCCTCTGCCGCACGCTCCAGCTGGCGCAGAAAACGACGACGGCGCGCGTACTCGATCACGATGCCCAGCATGCCAAAGATAAAGGACACGCCGACCGCCACGACCACGATGGAAACGGGTGCGCAGGCGACCGTCAGCACAAAGCAGCTCAGCAGCACGCCGCACGTCCACACGGCGACGGGAAGTAGCGCATCTTTGAAGAATTTGGCGAACGACATAGCCGGCCCCTAGACCGAATAGCCCTGGCCGCGGTGCGTCGTCAAATACCCCTTGATGCCGATTTTTTCGAGCGTGGTGCGCAGGCGGTTGATGTTAACGGTAAGCGTGTTGTCGTCTACGAAGGCGTCGGAGTCCCACAGGTCCTGCATGATGGCCGAGCGCGAAACGATCTTGCCCGCGCGGCTCAGAAGCAGCGAGAGGATACGCAGTTCATTTTTGGTGAGCTCGGTGCTAGTGCCGGTTTGCGTATTGGTAACCATGGAGCGGGCGAGGTCAAGCTCCAGTCCCTTGTGGACGAGCGTACTGCGCTCGCCTGACGCCGCGGTGCGACGCAGCAAGGCATTGATGCGCGCCACGAGCACACGGGCGCTGTAGGGCTTGGGAACAAAGTCGTCCGCGCCGAGCGTCATGGCCATGACCTCGTCGATCTCGGTCGTGCGCGACGTGAGGACGATGATGGGAACCTCGGATTCGCGGCGAACCTCGTGGCAGATATGCTGGCCGTCTTTGACAGGGAGCGTGAGGTCGAGCAGCACCAGGTCGGGCGCGTCGGCGAGAATATCGCGCGAGACATGCTCGAACGATTCGCAGGTCTCGATTTCAAACCCGGCGCGGGCAAGGATGTCAACAAGCTCGCGACGAATGGGTTCATCGTCCTCAACGATATAGATTAGCGCCATGGATTCCGCTCCCCTCTTGGTTGTCTTGCCACCATTATGGCTGCGAAACTGCAGGTGTGCACCGCGCGCGGTGCCAAGATGACAGAACTGTTCGCGAGCGGGGGCGTTTTGTCCGCCTCGCACTCGCAGCGGTGGCGGGGACCAAAATGATTCTTTAATCCCCGTCCCAGAATAATCATTTAGCGACGGGCGCGGAGCTTTTCGTAGC
>USIL01000284.1:0-2031 GCA_900554655.1 uncultured Collinsella sp. | reverse complement strand
AAGCTCTATGGTGCCTTTGGCCAACCGACGCGCTCGGCGATCGTCTCGCTCAACGTGGGCGATATCGACTCTGCCGAGATCTCGGATGCGCTCATGCAAGGGTGGGGGATTGCGACGCGTCCCGGCGCCCATTGCGCCCCGCTCATGCACCGTGCACTGGGGACCGAGCGCCAGGGCGTCGTCCGCTTCTCGTTTGGGTATTTCAACACGGACGAGGAAGTCGACACCGCGATTGACGCTTTGCGCGATTTAGCCTGCTAAAGCGTATATACTTGCGGGACGGGTCTTTTGCCCGTCCCGTTTTTGTTTCGATTCGAAAGGTGGTCCCATGGCTTCATCCGCCCCGCGCGGTCTGCGCTCCGACCATGTCGTCACCGTCGGCATCGCCCTGTTCTCGATGCTCTTTGGCGCCGGCAACCTCATTATTCCGCCGCTGCTGGCGCTGCAGGCAGGTTCTGCCACGCCGGTCGCCATGCTCGGCTTTCTGATTGCCGCCATCGGCCTGCCCGTCATGGGATTTATCGCCGTCGCGCTTGCCGGAACGGCGCGCGAGCTTGCCGGTCGCGTGCACCCCAAGTTTGGTGAGTTCTTTGTCGCGGCGGTGTATCTGGCCATCGGCCCGTGCCTGGCCATTCCGCGCACGAGCTCCACGGCCTTCGAGATGCTGGTGCCGCTGCTGCCCGAGGGCGTTTCGCTCGGCACGGCTCGCCTGGTCTTTGCCATCGGGTTCTTCGTGGTTGCGTTTGCGCTCACGCTGCGTCCGGGCGTCATCACGCGCGTACTCGGTCGCATTACGGGCCCTGCGCTTATCGCGCTCATCGTGCTGGTTGTGGGTGCTGCCGTGATCTCGCCGCTGGGACTGCCTGCCGCGCCTCAGGCTCCCTACGATGCGGGCGCTGCCGTGCAAGGCTTTCTGACTGGCTATCAGACCATGGACCTGCTCGCGTCGCTCGCCTTCGGCATCATCATCGCCGAGACCATCCACGAGCTGGGCGTTACCGATGACAAGCGCGTGGCCTTTGAGATTTCCCGCTCCGGTGTGATCGCCGGTGTGCTCATGGCCGTCATCTACTGCGGCTTGGGCCTTGCCGGCATGCAGCTCGGCACCGTGATGCCCGATGCCACCAACGGTGCTGCCATCCTCGCCCGTTCGGCGTCTATGCACTTTGGCCTTGTCGGCACGGTCGTGGTCTTTGCGATCTTTTTCCTCGCCTGCATGAACGTGTGCATCGGCCTCATCAGCTGCTGCTCGCGTTACTTCTGCGAGACGTATGTGGTTAAAGGTGGAGCGGAGACCTCAGAGGAGGCCATGCGCCGTCCCTTCGCGGTTCTCGCCTTTGTGTTCGCAGCGTTTTCGTGCGTGCTCTCCAACGTAGGCCTCGACGTGATCCTTATGTTCTCGGTGCCCATGCTCAACGCCTTGTACCCCGTCGCCATTGTGCTGGTGCTTATGGGGCTGGTGCACGGTTTTTGCGACGCGCATCCGCAGGTGTGGGTCTGGGTCGGCGGCGTTGTCGCGGTGCAGAGCGTGATCACCTCGGTTCGCGACGCGTTCTTTGCGGGTGCGTGGCTGCCGTTCGATGCGCTACCGCTGGCGGACATTGGAGCCGCGTGGGCGCCGGTCGCCCTGGTGGCGTTTGTGATTGGTCTGCTCCTTAATCGTTTTGTTGCACATTCGAGGAGCTAAGGTATCAATGCTTGCACAGGCGGGGAGTCTCCCGTATAATTTCCTTCGCTTTGGGACACGCAAGGTTTAGACCTTAGCTGCTCAACACCTTCGGGACGTGGCGCAGTTTGGTAGCGCGCCTGCTTTGGGAGCAGGATGTCGCAGGTTCAAATCCTGTCGTCCCGACCATATCTTGCGGGCGTAGTTCAATGGTAGAACCCCAGCCTTCCAAGCTGATGACGCGGGTTCGATTCCCGTCGCCCGCTCCATAGGATAGTTTTAACGGCTTTGGCTCTATTTGGTGCCAGAGCCGTTTTCATATACATGCCGGGGATCCCACATCCCCTCCTAAGTTGCGGTGAAAT
>USIL01000283.1:0-2041 GCA_900554655.1 uncultured Collinsella sp. | reverse complement strand
TTCCGTCACGTTCTATCAGCATACAAGACGGTTTTGGTTCTTGCTCGTGACGGAAACGGCGCGCTTCCGAGTCGTTTTAAAAGAAAGGGGGCGAGGTCTAGGGCACGCCCCCTTTCACGATAGAGAGCTAAACCTAGCCGCGGACCTTTTTGACGACGTCCATGGCCTCGCGGGCAATCTGCTCGACCTTGGAGAAGTCGCCGTCGGCAAACAGGGCCGGCTTAACCATCCAGGTGCCACCGCAGGCGATGATGGCGGAGGAGCTCAGGTACTCCTCGACGTTGGCGGTGCTCACGCCGCCGGTAGGCATAAAGCGGTGACCGACAAACGGAGCAGCGAGGGCCTTGATGGTGTTGAGGCCGCCATACTGAGCCGCGGGGAAGAATTTGGTGACCTTGAGGCCCAGGTTCTCGGCGGCGGTGACCTCGGAGGGGGTCACGGTGCCGGGAAGGACAGGCAGGTCGATGTCGATGCAGTGCTTCACGACGTCCTCGTTGTAACCCGGGGAGACGATGAACTTGGCACCGGCTGTGCGGGCCTGCTCAGCCTGCTCGACGGTCAGGACAGTGCCGGCGCCAACACACATCTCGGGCTCGGCCTCGGCCATAGCGGCGATGCACTCGGCGGCGCAGGCGGTGCGGAAGGTGACCTCGGCGGACTTCATGCCAGCTGCCATAAGGGCGTGGGCGAGCGGAGCGGCGTCCTCGACCTTGTCGAGCACAACGACCGGCACGATGCCCAGGGACTCAAGCGTGGTGTAGAACTGATCGAACATGATGTTCCTTTCGATGTGTGGCGCGCATGGGCGCATGATTGCCAAATGTGCTGGTCAGGAGCCGATTTTGGATTGGTTATCGGAGGCACTGCTTGGGGTTCAAGCAATTCCAAAACCGGCTGCTCGACCAGTCGTGTAGGGAATGCCAGGCAAAACCGGAATGGGACTGGTGGTTTTGCCCGGCCGGAGGAATCGGGGAGCGGGCCGCAGAGGTATGGGATTGGAAAGCTGCGGCCCGCGGAATGGAGACGGACTAGCGCGCGACGCGGGTGCCACCGTCGGCGGCGTTGGCCACAACGGCGATCTCGTCGGCGGTCACCAAGTTGGAATCGCCCTTGATGGTGAGCTTGAGGATCGAGGCCGCAATCGCGTAGTTGACGGCGTCCTGCGGGTCAAAGTCGTTGATGAGGGCATGGACGAGGCCGGCGTTGAAAGCGTCGCCGGCGGCAACGCCCTCGAGCACGTGCACGTCGTGGGCAGGGGAGAACCAGTGCGCGTCGCTCTCGGCGTCATAGAGCATGCCCATCCAGATGGAGCGTTCGACGCAGGAGATGTTGCGGACGACCGAAGCGACCTTCTTACAGCCGTACTCGGCGCAAATCTGACGGGCCATCTCGACGTAGGTGTCACGCTCCTCGATGCCGTGGGCAAGGGAGCCGGAGACGCAGGTCATGCCAAGGCCGGCAGGCGCATCCTCGTCGTTGGCGATGCAGATGTCGACGAGCGGCAGGAGTTCCTTCATGGTGGCCTGCGATTTCTCGGGCGACCACATCTTGCCGCGATAGTTCACGTCGCACACGGTGGTGATGCCCTTGGCGCGGCAGACGGCGAGAGCCTCCTTGCAGGCGGCGGCCATCTCGTCGGAGACGGCGGGGGTCACGCCGGAGAAGTAGAAGACATCGATGCCCTTGAGGATCTCGTCCCAGTCAAAAACATCGCGCTTGGCCATGTTGATGGCAGAGAACTTGCGGTCGTAGACGCAGCCGTTGCCGCGCTGCGAGGCACCGACCTCAAACACATAGGAGCCAAGACGGTCGCCCTGACGCACGACGCGCGTGGTGTCGACGCCGTAGGCCTTCAGCGAACGCAGGGCGCACTCGCCCAGACGGTTGGCCGGGACAACGGAGACGTAAGCGGCCTTGTCGCCCTGGTAGGCCAGGGAAAGCGCGGTGTTTGCCTCGGCGCCGCCGTAGCGGACATCAAACTCGGTCGCCTGCTCAATGTCCTTCTTCTGCCGGTCATATTCCGTCCGTTTCTGCCGCACTG
>USIL01000282.1:0-2063 GCA_900554655.1 uncultured Collinsella sp. | reverse complement strand
CCGATTTTGTCTCTTGACAATGTCCTGCTCATATTAAAAGGAACGTCCCCATCTGCCGGATTAGGAGAGACTCTCCAGCACGCGACGGAGCTCCTGCTGAACGGCGTGGTCGCGGTTGCAGCCTACGACGCGATCGGCCACCGCCTTGAGCGCGGGGCGCGCGTTTTCCATCGCGCAGCCCGTGCCGACAAAGCGAATGATCTCGTAGTCGTTCATCGAGTCGCCAAACGCCATGACCTCGTCGCGACCAATGCCGTAATGCTCCGCGAGCTGCGCGATACCCGAGGCCTTCGACACACCAGGCTGCATGGCATCGATCCACGCGTTGCCCGAAGGCGCAAAAGTAAAGAGCTGACCAAGTTCGCGCTGTAGCACGTACGCACTGTCCATAACCGCACTGTCGTCGCAAAAAATACTCGCTTTGATGATATTTACGCTGGGATCGGGCAGCTCCCAAATGCGCTCGGCATTGGGAAGGTCCTTATCGACCTCACGCACGAACTTGCACTCGTCATCGAGCAGGAAGGACTTGGTTCGGTCAAAGAGCGCAAGATGCAGATTGGGAAACGTCCTGACGGCTTGGGCGAGCCTTCGAATCGCCAGGTGGGAATACACCTCACGGTCTACCATCTTGCCGTCGGCGTAGACCTGGGCGCCGTTAGCGGCGACAAAGTCCATCTTGTCGCGAACGGGCGCAAAGAACTCGCACAGGCGATCGTAGCGACGACCTGACGATGCAGCGAAATGCACACCATGCTCGTGTAGCGCCAGAATCAGTTCGTAGGTCTCGGGAGGCACCTGGCCGTTTTCGTCAAGCAGTGTGCCGTCCATATCGGATGCAATCAGTTTAAACATAGAAAAGCTCCCTTCGGGCTTGTTGGAATCGAACGTGTATCCGATTCCAACGTACCCAAAGGGAGCTCAAATAAGACTCCGCGGACGCAAACGCTACAAGGACCTAGCAAATAGCTCACGCGCGCCAGAGGTCCTACGGCCGCAGCGTCAGGCGACACGCCAAAGAGTGTCGCAGGCGACTAGTCGTTTAAGAACGTCCCCAATGACTAGTCGGCGTAGGTGAAGGTAGTGACGTCGAACATGCCCTCGGGGCGAATGCGGAGCGTCGGGATCACCGGCAGGGGCAGGAAGATGATGCCCATGATGGGGTCGAGCGGCGGCTCAATACCCATGGCGCGCGCCTTGACCATAAAGTCGTCGTGCTGCGCGGCGACATCCTCGGCCGTGCCCTCGCTCATCAGACCACCGAGCGCCAGCGGAATACGCGCCACGACCTCACCGTTGCGCACCAGCACGTGACCGCCCTGGCCAACAGCCTCGACGGCAGCCATCATATCGGCCGCGTTGTCGCCCACCACGCACACGTTGTGCGAGTCGTGGCCGATCGTCGAGGCGATGGCACCGCCCGTAATGGTAAAGCCACGCACCCAGCCGCGACCAATGTGCTTGCCAACGAGCCCCAGGCCAGCGGGACCGTCGCCGTCGGCGCCCTCGGCCTGCAGCGACACGCCGCGGCCATGGCGCTCAATCAGCATAATGCGACGCAAGTCCTTGGCATTCTCGGGGCGAGCCATGCCCGTGATGGCCTTGCCCGGCACAACGTCGATCACTGCCTCACCCGGCTTAAAGGCATAGTCGAACACGTCGAGCGATAGCTTCGGCAGCTTAACGGAGGCGCGCAGCTCATCGGCAAGCGCTGCGACCTCGGCCATCTCGGGTGCAATCTCGCCCACAAAGGTGCCATCCTGCGCCACCAGGGCACCGGCGGCATAAACACGATGCGGAGCCTTGGCAAACGTCAGGTCGTTGAGTACCAGCAGGTAGGCACGCTTGCCCGGGGCGATGGCGCCACGCAGCTCGTGTGGGTCGCGGCAACCGTGGTCCAGGCCAAACGCCTCGGCCGTGGACAGGGACGCCATAGAGATGGCAACCACGGGGTCAATACCGGCCTCGATGGCCACGCGGCAGGCATTGTCGATCATACCGGTCGAAAGCGCATCGGAGGGAGCGCGGTCGTCGGTCGCAAAACAGCAGCGGCGGGCACGGGC
>USIL01000281.1:0-2084 GCA_900554655.1 uncultured Collinsella sp. | reverse complement strand
ATGGCGCGTCTGGGCATTATTCCTGCCGGTGCCTACCGCAACCAGGACTTCTTTGGCCCGCGCGTGGCTGTCGACGAGGACCTGGAGCCGGGTATGTTGGATGCGCTGTACGATCCGCAGACCTCGGGCGGTTTGCTCATCGCGGCGCCTGCTGCCGATGTGGATGGGCTTGCGCGTCGCTTGCATGCCGAGGGGCGCATCGCGGCCGTTGTCGGGCGCGTGTGCGAGGCGGAGCCGGGCGGTCCTGCCGTCCGCGTTGTTCGCTAGCCCGCACGTTTATGTAACTGTTTGCCGTTCTCTAGAACGGCTCTTTCGAAAGGAATTTGCTATGTCTACCAAGATTGAAGTCAATGCCATGGGCGATGCCTGCCCGCTGCCCGTCGTCAAGACGCTCAAAGCTCTGAAGCAGCTCGATGGCGAGGGCGCCGTCGTGACCTCGGTCGACAACGAGACCGCCGTCAAGAACATCTCCAAGATGGCGCAGGAGAAAGGCTGCACGGCCTCGGTCGAGAAGGTTTCTGACGCCGAGTGGCACGTGACCGTGGCGACCTCTGGCGCCATTGCCATGGCCGATCCCGAGCAGGATGGCGCTGCCTTCTGTGATGCCAGCGCCGGCAAGGGCAGGCTCGTCATTTCCGTCTACACCGACTGCATGGGCCGTGGCGACGACGAGCTGGGCCACAAGCTCATGAAAGCGTTTATCTTTGCCGTGACGCAGCAGGAGGAGCTGCCCGCGACCATGCTGTTCTACAACGGCGGCGCCAAGCTCACCGTTGAGGGCTCGCCGGTGCTCGACGACCTGAAGGGCCTGGCCGAGCAGGGTGTCGAGATTCTCACCTGTGGTACCTGCCTCGACCACTATGGCATTAAAGACCAGCTTGCGGTGGGCGAGGTCACCAACATGTACGTGATCGTGGAGAAGATGGAGCAGGCCGTGCGCGTCGTGCGCCCGTAGCGTATTGGTTGGAGATGCCATGAGGGAGAAGCGCCCGGCGCTTGTCATCACGTTTCCCACCACGGCGGCCGCCATGGGCTGCGAGTCCCTGTGCATCGAGCGCGGCCTTCCCGGGCGAACGATTCCCGTGCCCGGGGAGGTCGCTGCCGGCTGCGGTCTGGCGTGGAAGGCGTTGCCTGCCGATGAGGAGCTGCTGCGCGGCGAACTCGCCGCGGCGGGCGTTCCCACCGAGGGCTATACCGTGATTGATATGTGGGAGGTCGTGCGATGATCTACCTGGATAACGCGGCGACGACCATGCATAAGCCGCAGACGGTCATCGATGCCGTGACGCAGGCGATGTGCTCGCTCGGCAATGCCGGGCGCGGTGCTACGTCGGGTGCCCTCGATGCCGCTCGTACGATTCACGGTTGCCGTGCCAAGCTCGCGCGCCTTTTAGGTTGCCCGAGGGCGGACCATGTGTGCTTTACGCCCAACTCCACCGCGGCGCTCAACACCGTCATCAATGGCGTGGTGCGCCCCGGCGACCGTGTGGTCACGACGGTGCTCGAGCACAACTCCGTGCTGCGTCCGCTTAACCGCCTGGCGGTGGAGCAGGGTGTGACCGTTGAGCATGCGGGCTGTGACGCGAACGGCGTGCTCGACTATGACGAGCTCGAGCAGCTGGTCACGCCGGGTACGCGCGCCGTGGTGGTGACGCATGCCTCCAATGTGACCGGCAATGCGGTCGACGTTGCACGTGTGGCCGCCATGGCCCATGCGGCCGGCGCGCTGGTAATTGTCGATGCCTCGCAGTCTGCCGGCACGGCGCATATCGATATGCAGGCCATGGGGCTCGACGTCGTGTGCTTTACCGGCCACAAGGGGCTCATGGGACCCCAAGGCACCGGCGGGCTGGCCGTGGCGGAGGGCATTGACGTGGCGCCGTGGGCCATGGGCGGCACGGGCGTGCACAGTTTCGATGCGCTGCAGCCGCTTGAGTGGCCCACGCGCCTTGAGGCGGGCACGCTCAACGGCCACGGCATCGCGGGCCTTTCTGCCGGCCTCGACTTTATCGAGGCCCAGGGTGGGGTCGAGGCGATTGCTGCCCACGAGCGTGCGCTCGCCGATCGCTTCCTTGCCGGTGTGT
>USIL01000280.1:0-2087 GCA_900554655.1 uncultured Collinsella sp. | reverse complement strand
ATCTACGTGAACCCCACCGGTCGCTTTGTCGTGGGCGGTCCCATGGGCGACACGGGCCTCACCGGCCGCAAGATCATCGTCGACACCTACGGCGGCTACGGCCGTCACGGCGGCGGGGCCTTTAGCGGAAAGGACTGCACCAAGGTCGACCGCTCCGCCGCGTATGCCGCGCGCTGGGTCGCCAAGAACGTGGTCGCCGCCGGTCTGGCCGACCGCTGCGAAGTCGAGCTTGCCTACGCCATCGGCGTTTCCAAGCCCCTCTCAATCATGGTCGACACCTTCGGTACCGCACATGTTGCCGAGGACAAGATCGTTGAAGCCGTAGAGAAGACCTTCGACCTGCGCCCGGGCGCAATCATCCGCGACCTAGACCTGCGTCGCCCCATCTACGAAAAGACAGCAGCCTACGGTCACTTCGGCCGAGAAGACGCCGACTTCACCTGGGAGAAGACCGACCGAGTCGAAGAACTCAAATCAGCCTGCGGCCTGTAATTAAGAGCCGCTAAGGTCACAACACGCATGCGCTTTCAAAAGAAGCACCGCCCCCAAGCGGTGCTTCTTTTTTATTAATCCGGTGGTGAAGATGCTTCGATATGAGCCTACGCTGCGTCACCAGCTAATGAATTTTGCAGCACACGCGCCTCTACCATGTATCCTTAGTTCCGAGGGCTTTGGTATTTGGTCGGTCGCGAGTTCCGCACGAGCCGGAGGCCACTTAATGTGGCCTCCGTGCGAGCCAGGACTGTAGAGCAGGCGACCAAATACCAAAGTCCTCGGAACGACGGGATAGAACAGGAGCACCCATGGCAGGCAAGCCGCAAACACTAGCTACGACCTCGGCATTCGAGATCTTGGGCCCCGTCATGGTCGGCCCCAGCTCATCACACACCGCCGGCGCCCTGCGCTGCGCCCAAGTTGCCGCCAGCCTGCTAGAAGGCCGCATTACCAAGGTCACCTTTGGCCTGTGGAACTCCTTCGCCCACACCTACCGCGGCCACGGCACCGACCGTGCGCTCGTCGCGGGCATCCTGGGCCTCGACACCGATGACGAGAACATCAAGCAGGCCTTCGACCTCGCGCGCGAGCAGGGCCTCGAATATCACTTTGACATCAAGGGCGACGACGCCTCCATCCACCCCAATACCGTCGACATCGACATGGTCGATGACACGGGCGCCACGGCACAGGTCCGCGGTGAAAGCCTTGGCGGCGGCAAGATGCGCATCAGCCGCATTAACGGCGTCGGCGTCGACATCTCGGGCATGTATTCCACGCTCTTCGTGGCGCACAAGGACGTTCCCGGCGTGCTCGCCGCGCTCACGAACCTGCTCGCCTACGCCCACGTGAACATCGCCTTCTGCCGCACCTACCGAACCGAAGTGGGCGGCCAGGCCTACTCCGTCTTTGAGACCGACGGTGCGCCCGACGACACCGTCGTCCCCATGTTACGCAAGCTCGACAATGTCGATTACGCGACCTTTATCGAGCTCCCCGGTTCTGCCTCGTCGCTCTCCCCCGGCGTCTCGGCCAAGGAGATCTTCGACGACGGCGAGCAGCTGCTCGATGCGTGCGAGGAACTGGGGCTCAGCATCGGCGCCGTCATGGCCGTGCGTGAGGCGCGCCTGACCGGCGAAGCCCACGCCGTCGACGCCATGCGTCGCGTGCTCGACGTCATGCGGGAGGAGACCACGGCCCCCATCGCCAATCCGCAGCGATCGCTCGGCGGGCTTATCGGCGGCGAGGCCAAACTCGTCGATGCCACCGGCCGCAACGATTTGAGCACGAGCCTGATGGGCGCCGTCCAGACCGACGCCGTAGCCCGCGCCATGGCCGTGCTCGAGCGCTCGGCCACGATGGGCGTAATCGTCGCAGCTCCGACGGCAGGATCCGCGGGTGTTGTGCCCGGCTGCGTGCTGGCGCTTGCCGATCACCTGCAGCTCGACGACGAGCAAGTCATGGACGCGCTCTACTGCGCAGCCGCCATCGGCCTCAACCTCACCACAAGCGCCTGCGTCGCCGGCGCTGAGGGCGGCTGTCAGGCCGAGGTGGGAAGCGCCGCCGCCATGGCGGCCGCCGCGCTGGTGCAG
>USIL01000279.1:0-2097 GCA_900554655.1 uncultured Collinsella sp. | reverse complement strand
TCATGGCGATGTTGATCATGCCTACCTGGGGGCCGTTGCCGTGGGCCACCACCACCTGATGGCCCTCCTGAATCAGGTCCACGATGGCCTTGGCGGTGTGCTTCACAGCGACCATCTGCTCCGGCAGGTTGTTGCCCAGGGCGTTGCCGCCCAAGGCGATAACGATACGTTTGCCCATAGTTGGTGTATCCCTTCTTCACAAATGATAGTGGTCGAACCTATCAGATAGTTTTGGCGGGAACGCCCGCGCTATTCCCGCCAAAACTTGAAATTTTTAGAACGATCAGAACAGCTTCCGCTTGCTGCCCTGGTCCAGGGCCATCAGCGCGGAGACCGGGTCCTTCACTTTGCTCATCAGGATCATGGCCGCGATGATGTAGGGCTTGTAGCTGGCCTCCTTGTACATGCCCACGCGGTGCATGTCGAAGACGTCGGCGTTAACCTCGCCGTGCTCGCAGGAGACACCGGAGATGTCGGCGGGCAGCGGGTGCATAAAGATGGTGTCCTGGCCGTTGGCGGTCTTCTCCATGAGTTCGGTCGTGGAGCACCAGTCCTGATGGGTGGCGTTCTGGGCGAGCAGTTCCTTCTCGAGCGCTGCGATGCCGGCGTCGTCGCCCTCGGCGTACAGGTTGGTACGCTTCTCCATGGCGGCAAACGGAGCCCAGCTCTTGGGGATCACGATGTCGGCGCCCTCGAAGGCCTCGGCCATGGTGTTGACCTGCTTAAAGGTAGTGCCGGACTCGGCGGCATAGCCCTTGGCGCGCTCGACGACCTCGGGCATGAGGTCATAGCCCTCGGGGTGGGCCAGGGTGACGTCCATGCCAAAGCGGGGCAGCAGGCTGATCAGCGACTGCGGGCAGGACAGCGGCTTGCCGTAAGAGGGCGAATAGGCCCAGGTGACGGCAACCTTCTTGCCCTTGAGGTTCTCAAGGCCGCCAAACTCGTTGATGAGGTAGAGCATGTCGGCAGAGGACTGCGTGGGGTGGTCGGAATCGGACTGCAGGGAGATGAGCGTGGGGCGGTGATCCAGAACGCCGTCCTCGTAGGCCTGCTGGACAGACTCGGAGACCTCGGCCATGTAGGCGTCGCCCTTGCCGATGTACATGTCGTCGCGGATGCCGATGACGTCGGCCATGAAGGAGATCATGGTAGCGGTCTCGCGGACGGTCTCGCCGTGGGCGATCTGGGACTTCTTCTCGTCCAGGTCCTGCAGCTCAAGGCCGAGCAGGTTGGCGGCCTTAGAGAAAGAGAAACGCGTACGGGTAGAGTTGTCGCGGAACAGGGAGACGGCCAAGCCCGAGTCGAAGATCTTGGACGAAACGTTGTTCTCGCGCAGGGCGCGCAGGGCGTCGGCGACGATGTAGAGCGCCTTGAGCTCATCGGTGGTCTTGTCCCAGGTGTGCAGGAAGTCGCTGCCGTACATACCCTTAAAATCGAGGCCGTTCAGCTGCTCGACGAGCTCGGTAAACTTGGCGTCCATGGAAATGTCCTTTCAAAAGATGAAACGATCGCAATGAGTAGACGTGCTCCGGCATGCGCGTGTGGCTAGAACATGCAGAGCACTATGACGGGGCCCCGCCACCGTTGAGGAAGCATGGGAGATAACGACCGCGGGCCCCGAGTCAACAGGGGGTGCCGGGGACACGAGCGGCCCCCGGCTCAACAAAATCGAGGAATGGGACTAATCGATCTTGTTGTTGGTCAGACCGGCACGGAACACGGTGGCGTCGCCATCGGCCTGGCTCGGATCGTAGAGGTTCAGGGCAGCCACGTACATGGCGGCAGCGGTGACCAGGTCGTCCTTGTAGGTGACCTCGTTGGGAGCGTGAGCCTGAGACTCGGCACCCGGGCCAAAGCCCACGCAGGGGATGCCGTAGCGGCCCTGGATGGAAACGCCGTTCGTGGAGAAGGTCCACTTGTCGGTGAGGGGCCGGCCTTCACGGGTCGAAGCGGCCTTCGCGTCGGGAGCCAGACGCTTGTCACCCCACAGCGCGTGGTGCGCGTCGACGAGAGCCTGCACGTGCGGCGCAGTCTCCTTGTTGATCCAGGTCGGGAAGAAGCACTCGGTCTCATAGACGTGGCCGTTCCAGGAGGGAC
>USIL01000278.1:0-2133 GCA_900554655.1 uncultured Collinsella sp. | reverse complement strand
CCGGCAGACGACCTGCTCAACCACTACACCTGCGAGCAGATGCGCGCGCACTGGCTGTCGCTCGGCCTGTCCGAAAAGCCGGTGAGCTTTAGTCCCAAGGCATACGACACACGCGTGACCGGCAAGGACAAGGACGGCAACGAGGTGCGTGCCTGCGACGACAAGCGTGTCATCGATCCGGCCCTTAAGGAAAGCGCCCTTTTGACCGGCGTGTTCAACCGCCTGGCCCGCAGCTGCTTCTACGGCGTCGCCGTCAAGGAAGGCGACGAGAGCCCCTATCGCAACGGCTGCATCCCCGCCGGTGCCGCCTCCGCCACCGTGGTCGAAGCCGCCGAACAGGCAGTTCTCGCCTTTGAGCAGGCCATGTACAAGTTCGAGACGCACCGCGCGCTCGCCGTGTGCGACGACTACCTGCGTGCCGCCAACAAGCGCTGGAGCGACGCCTCCAAGGCCGCCAACAAGCTCGAGGGTAACGAGGCAAACGCCGCAATGACGCAGGCACTGGTCGACGCCTTTACCGAGCTGCGCGTGGCGACCGTGCTCATGCACGGCATCGTCCCTGCCGGCTGCGAGCTCATCTGCGAGTACTTCGACGTTGACCCGGTCGCCTTCTTTAGCTGGGACAACATCTTTGCCTCCACGGACGAGTTTGTGGAGAGTCTGGGCGAGAAGCCCGCGTAAAGCCGCTGCCCCCGCGCTTCGACTTCTTCAGCAAGCACGAGAGCCAGTACTAAAGCACGCCAGTAGCGGCGTGCCCGGAAAGTAATCAATTTGGGACGGGAAGGAAAGACGGATGTCCAAGCCGCGTCGTCGTAAGCAGAAAAAGCAGGTTAAGCCCGAGCTCAAGCTCAGGCAGTTTGCTGCTACCGAGCTTTCCGACCAGCTTGCCGCCCAACACTCCGCCGCCGACCTGCCGCGCTTTATGGTCGACACGGTCGCCGGTGCCTATGCCCCCACCGATGCTCAGCTCATGACCGAGGGCTTTGGCGCCGCGGCCACACGCCCAGTCACACTGCGTGCCAACACGCTCAAGGCGACCGCCGAGGACATCGCCGCCGCACTCGACGAGGCCGGTATCGCGCACCGCGCCGTCGCATGGTACCAGGATGCCTTCATCCTGCCCGAGGCCCAGGTTTCCGATCTATGGGACCTCGACATCTACCGCGACGGCAAGATCTATCTGCAGAGCCTGTCATCCATGATGCCGCCGTTGGTCCTGGGCGCCCAGGCAGGCGAGGACATCCTGGACATGTGCGCGGCCCCCGGCGGCAAGACGACGCAGATCGCCGCCCTCACCCAGGGCCAGGCGCACCTTACCGCCTGCGAGATGAGCATTCCCCGTGCCGAAAAACTCGAAGCCAACCTCCACCGCCAAGGCGCAAAAAACGTGCCCGTCATGCGCATCGACGCACGCGAGCTCGACGAGTTCTTCCGCTTTGACCGTATCCTGCTCGACGCTCCCTGCACCGGCACGGGCACCGTCATCAGCGGCAACGAGAAGAGTCTGCGCGGCCTCACCGAGCAGTTGCTCGGCAAGTGCGCCCGCTCGCAGCGCGCGCTTCTGGATCGCGCCATGGGAGCCCTCAAACCGGGCGGCACGCTCGTCTATTCCACCTGTTCGATTATGCCGCAGGAAAACGAAGACGCCCTGCAAGAGACCCTTGACAAGCACATGGACTGCGAGCTTATCCCCCTCGATGGCACGCCGAGCGAAAGTGAAACGCGCCGTGCTCAGGAAGCTGGCGAAGAGCCGCGCGTCGAGAGCAACGCCCTCACCGAGGCCATCGCCGCCGGCCACGTCTCGTCCGTCGCCAACGGAATGCCCGGCACGCTGACCATTCCGCCCAGCCGCGACTTTGAGGGCTTCTATATCTCCCTGATCCGAAAACGCAGCTAGCGCACGGATTCAAAACTCAACAAACTATCTCCGTGCGCGCTTGTCCTGCTGGTCACGGTGCTGCTTAAGTGCCTCGCGTTCCTTACGCTCGGCTCTTTTGCCTTTAATGGCCGTAACCACCAAGTAGATGACCGCGGCGGCTACGATTGCGCCCACACACAGGCCAATCGAGCCCAACATTGCTGTGAATTCCATTCCGCGTCCCCTCTCTTTTTAACGGGACATTCAAGATAGCA
>USIL01000277.1:0-2134 GCA_900554655.1 uncultured Collinsella sp. | reverse complement strand
GGTGCCAAGCTGGAAGCCCTGAGAGCCCTCGATGCCGCGGGCAGCGGAGAGCGGCTTGCCGCAGTGCGGGCAGGGATCGCCGGCAACGACGGTGACCAGATCTGCCCACTCATCGACGGTAAAGTCGCGCTCGGGGCAGGCACCGGTAAAGTGATAATCGACCTCGTTGGCACCGCAGGCCCACTGCTTGGACTCGCGCAGGCTCTCGTCGCATACCAGACGGATGCCCTCGGGCAAGTTAACCGGTCCGATAAAGCCCTTGTGCAGACCGTAGGTCTGGAGCTCCTCGTCGGTCATCATGCGATAGCCCTTGCCAAAGACGTGCTCGGCCTTGCAGTCATTGAGCTCGTGGTCGCCCGGGACAATGGCCACGACTGGCTTGCCCTCGGCATCGATCAACGCCAGCGACTTTCGCGTACCGTTCTCGGGGAAGCCAAAGAACTTGGCAACGGCCTCGATGGTGCCCGTGCCCGGAGTCTCGACCTTGGTGAGCGTACCGTCGCCGGGGCCCTCGGTCACGACGACCTTGGTGCTTGCCGCCTCGTCATCGGCAGCAAAGCCGCAATCGTCGCAGTAGACCAGCGAAGCCTCGCCGGCGTCGGCCAAAGCCATGTACTCGACGGAGGTATCGCCACCGATCTCGCCGGAGTCGGCGACAACGGGCAGAGCCTTGATGTAGCAGCGCTCGCAGATGTTGGCGTAGGCCTGCTTCATCTTGTCGTACTCCTCCTGCAGACTCTCCTGCGTGGCGGAGAAGCTGTAGGCGTCCTTCATGATGAACTCACGACCGCGCATCAGGCCAAAGCGAGGGCGGAACTCGTCGCGGAACTTGTCCTGAATGTGGTACAGGTTGACGGGCAGCTGCTTATAGGAGCGCAGCTCATTGCGCACTAGGGCCGTGACGGTCTCCTCGTGCGTGGGGCCCAGGACGAACTCGCGACCATGACGGTCGTCAAAGCGCACAAGCTCCTTGCCATAGGCGTCGATACGGCCGGACTCACGCCACAGCTCGGCATCGACCATGATGGGCATCATAAGCTCCTGGGCGCCGGCAGCGTCCATCTCGTCGCGCACGATGTTCTCAATCTTGCGGATCGAGCGCCAAGCAAGCGGCAGATAGGAATACAGGCCGGCGGCCTCCTTACGGATCATGCCGGCACGGAGCAACAGGCGGTGGCTGGCGAGCTCAGCGTCCGCCGGATCCTCTTTAAGCGTCGGAGCATAGAGCTTAGACATATACATTGCTCGAGTCATTTACTTCTCCTCAATAAGCTTGTCGACCTCGGCCATAAGCGCGTCGACAATTTGGTCCTCAGCTACTTTACCAATGATCTGGCCATGCGAAAAGAGCAGGGCCTGACCTCGTCCACAGGCCACGCCTAGGTCGGCGTCGGAAGCCTCGCCGGGGCCATTAACGGCACATCCCATGACGGCAATCGAAAGCGGCGCGGCATAGTTCTTAAGCCGCTCGGTTACTTCCTCGGCGATGGGAATCAGGTTAACCTGGCAGCGGGCGCACGTGGGGCAAGAGACAATCTCGGGACCACGGCGACGCAGGCCCAGCGACTGCAGAATACCCCAGGCAACCGGCGGCTCCTCAACCGGATCGGCCGTGAGCGACACACGCATGGTGTCGCCGATGCCTTCGGAAAGCAAGATACCCAAGCCTACAGAGCTCTTGATGGTGCCCTGAAGCTTGGTCCCCGCCTCCGTCACGCCCAGGTGAAGCGGAACGTGGGGAATCTCACGCGACAGGGCTCGATAGGTATCAAGCGTCGTTTGCACGCTATGGGCCTTGGCCGAAAGCACAATGTTCGTAAAGCCGCGGTCTTCAAAATGCTTGACGAAACGCTCGCTCGACATCACGAGCTTTTCGGGCTGCGTGAGGTCGTCGCGCTCGGCAATATCTTGCTCAAGCGAGCCCGCGTTCACGCCAATGCGAATCGCGCAGCCCGCGGCACCCGCGGCATCGATGACAGCGTCAACCTTGGCCCAATCGCCGATATTGCCGGGGTTGATGCGCAGCTTGGCAGCACCGGCCTCGACAGCGCCAATGGCGAGCTTATGGTTAAAGTGGATATCGGCGACAATCGGCACCGGAGACTCGGAACAAATCGTGCGAAAGCCCTCGAGC
>USIL01000276.1:0-2162 GCA_900554655.1 uncultured Collinsella sp. | reverse complement strand
TTGAGCTTTCGACGGCGCCCGACGTCGAGACGTTGCGCGTTCCCGGTCTGGTCGGTACCTCGCCGTTTAAGGCTTCCGCAGATAGCGTGAGCGTGCTGTCCATGAATGGCCGCCGCGTGTTCAAGTTCGGCGTCAACGCCATCTGCGACACGGTCCATAAGCTTGCGATCGATGCGGGCATTTTGGTCGAAGACATCGATCATTTTGTATTCCATCAGGCTAACGAACGAATCCTGAGCCAGGCGGTCAAGCGCCTGGGCGTGCCGGACGAGCGCGTGGTTCGCACGTTGCGCGAGACCGGCAACATTTCGAGCGCATGCATTCCGCTTGCCCTCGACCGGCTGGCAAACGCCGGTGCACTTCACACGGGCGACACCATCGCCTTGGTTGGATTTGGCGCCGGTCTGGATATAGGTGGCTATCTGCTTCGTTGGAAGTAGTCGCACATAGGAAATAAAAACGCCCTAGGGCACAACCAAAGGAGAACTACCATGGCAGATCAGAAGACCTTCGAGCGCGTTTGCGACGTTATCCGCGAGACCGCCGGTCTTGACGATGTCGAGATGAAGCCCGAGTCCACGCTCGAGGAGATTGGTCTCGACAGTCTGGGTACCGTCGAGATCCTCGTCGCCGTCGAGGACGAGTTTGGCATTCAGCTCGATACCGAGGAGAACCCCAAGACGGTCGGCGAGTTCGCCGATACGGTCGAGGCGGCATTGGAGAAGTAGAGATGCTCAAGACTCCTCTCTGCGATCTGCTCGGCATCATAAAGCCCGTGTTCCAGGGCGGTATGGCCTGGATTGCCGATGCTTCGCTGGCGTCCGCAGTGTCCGAGGCGGGTGGCTTAGGCATCATCGCGGCCATGAACGCCGACGCCAACTGGCTTCGCGACCAGATTCATAAGCTGCGCGCCAGGACGGATAAGCCCTTTGGCGTCAACGTCATGCTCATGAGCCCGTTTGCCGACGAGGTCGCGCAGGTCGTGATTGACGAGCGAGTGCCGGTCGTCGTGACGGGCGCCGGCAATCCCGCCAAGTACATGAAGGCGTGGAACGAGGCGGGCATCAAGGTCATCCCGGTCGTTGCCTCGGTGGCGCTGGCGCGCCTCGTGGCACGTCGTGGAGCCACGGCGGTTGTTGCCGAGGGTACCGAATCGGGCGGCCATATTGGCGAGACCTCGACGATGGCACTGGTGCCGCAGGTCGTCGATGCGGTCGACATTCCCGTCGTGGCCGCCGGCGGTATTGCCGACGGCCGCGGCGTGGCGGCCGCCTTTATGCTGGGCGCCGAAGGCGTGCAAGTGGGTACGCGCTTTCTGGTCGCAGACGAGTGCACCGTCTCGGAGCAGTACAAAGAGATGGTCCTGAAGGCCAACGACACTTCGACGCGTGCGACCGGTCGCTCGACGGGACATCCAGTGCGCGCCCTCAAGAGCCCCTTCACCAACGCCTATGCCAAGAGCGAGGGTTCCGGCGCGAGTGCCGAGGAGCTCGGTGCTATGGGAACCGGTGCGCTGCGTAAGGCCGCCAAGGACGGCAACTACGAAGAGGGTTCGTTTTTGTGTGGACAGATTGCCGGCATGGTCAACGAGCGCCAGAGCGCACGCGAAATCGTTGACGACCTGGTCGATGGCGCCGAGCACGTCCTGAAGGGTGCGTGCGCATGGGTGGCGTAGCGTTTTTGTTTGCCGGCCAGGGTGCCCAGCACCCCGCGATGGGCGTCGACTTGATCGAGACATCGCCGGCGGCCGCCGAGGTGTTCGCCATTGCCGACGAGGTGCGCCCGGGGACCAGCGAGCAATGCCGGAGTGCCTCCAAGGAGGAGCTCTCGCAGACCGAGAACACGCAGCCGTGCGTGTTCGTTCACGACCTGGCAGCGGCTGCCGCCCTGCGTGAGCGTGGCGTGGTACCTGCCGCCTGTGCGGGATTCTCGCTGGGCGAGGTCGCCGCGCTCACCTTTGCGGGGGCGTTCGATACGCGAGCGGGCTTTGAGCTCGTGTGCGAGCGCGCGGCGCTGATGGCCGCGGCTGCCGAGCGCCATCCGGGCGGCATGCGCGCCGTCATCAAGCTCGATGCGGCGCAAGTCGAGGGCCTGGCAAAACAGGCCGGCGAGGACTGCTGGCCAGTCAACTACAACAGCCCACAGCAGACGGTTGTGGCCGG
>USIL01000275.1:0-2170 GCA_900554655.1 uncultured Collinsella sp. | reverse complement strand
CGTAGTAGATAGGCCCCTTTCGTGGCGCAACCCCAAAACAGTCTTTTGGGACGGGTGGTATCCTTGGTAGCCCTGTGCTGCAAACGCACCTTAAACGCAAGGAGTCCCATGGATCTTATCGCCCAGCTCGCCCGCGAGCTCAACCTTAAGGCCGCCAACGTCGAGGCGGCCGTCAAGCTCATCGACGAGGGCAACACCATCCCCTTTATCTCGCGCTACCGCAAGGAAGCAACGGGCGGCATGGACGACGTCGCCCTGCGCGCGCTCGACGAGCGCCTGTCCTACCTGCGCAATCTCGAGCAGCGCAAAGAGGACGTCATCCTGCTCATCGACGCCCAGGGCAAACTCACGCCCGAGCTCGAGCAGCAGATTCGCGAGGCCACGCAGCTCCAGCGCGTCGAGGACCTCTACAAGCCCTACCGCAAAAAGCGCATGACCCGCGCGCAGAAGGCCCGCGAGGCCGGCCTGGAGCCGCTCGCCAACATGATCATCATGCAGGCATCCGCCAAGGGCAGCGCGCTCGACGCCGCCGCGGCCTACGTCAACGAGGACGCCGGCTTCGACACGCCCGAGAAGGCACTCGCCGGCGCCGCCGACATCGTGGCCGAGACGGTGGCCGAGGACCCCGAGAACGTCGCCGACCTGCGCGCCTTTACGCAAAACACCGCCGATATCGTCGTCGAGGCCACCGACCCCGCCGAGAAGACTCCCTACGAGCCCTACTACAACTTTGACGAGCCGCTGCGCCGCATCCCCAACCACCGCGTGCTGGCTATCGACCGCGGCGAGCGCGAGGGCAAGCTCCGCGTGCGCGTGAACGTCGACGGCGCCGCTGCCACGGCACGCCTCGGCAGCCGCTGGCCCCGCCGCCAGGGCGTGTTTGCTCCCATCTTCGATGCCGCCATCGCTGATGGTTACAAGCGCCTCATGGCCCCCTCGCTGGAGCGCGAGGCCCGTGCCAAGCTCACCGTCCGCGCCCAGACCGAGGCCATCAACGTCTTTGCCAAGAATCTCGAGGGCCTGCTCTCGGCCCGTCCCGTCCGCGGCGCCCGCGTGCTCGCGCTCGACCCGGGCTACCGCACCGGCTGCAAGGTCGCCGTCATGGACGAGACCGGCAAGCTGCTCGACCACGGCGTGGTCTACCCCACCAAGCCGCGCCACGACGTCGTCGGCACCAAGCGCGAGCTCGCCCGCCTCGTCAAGAAGGACGGCGTCAACACCATCGTCATCGGCAACGGCACCGCCAGCCGCGAGACCGAGGAAGTCGTCTCGGAGTTCATTGCCGAGCAGGCACCCGGACTGCGATACACCATCGTCAACGAGGCCGGCGCGTCGGTGTACTCCGCCTCCGAGCTCGCCAGCCAGGAATATCCCGACCTGGACGTCACCGTGCGCGGCGCCATGAGCCTGGGCCGCCGCCTGCAGGATCCGTTGGCAGAGCTCGTTAAGATTCCGCCTCAGTCCATCGGCGTGGGCCAGTACCAGCACGACCTTGACCAGGCCGAGCTTTCGCGCACTCTGGGTCACGTGGTGGAGGACGTCGTCAACCGCGTGGGCGTCGATGTCAACACCGCGAGTGCGAGCCTGCTGGGCTACGTATCGGGTATCACGCCGAGCGTGGCCAAAAACATCGTGGCCTACCGCGAGGAAAACGGAGCCTTTACCGATCGCCGCCAGCTCAAGAAGGTCCCCAAGTTGGGGCCCAAGGCATATCTCAACGCCGCGGGCTTCCTGCGCATCAGCGGCGGCAAAAACCCGCTCGACGCGACAAGCGTCCACCCCGAGAGCTACGAGGTGGCAACGTCCGTCCTGGAACGCGCCGGCGTTAAAGCCAGCGAGCTCAGCCGCGGCGGCGTGCCCGACATCGAGCGCCGTCTGGGCAGCATCTCGACGCTGGCAAGCGACCTGGACTGCGGCACCCTCACGCTCATCGACATCGTCAATGAGCTCAAGAAGCCCGGGCGCGACCCGCGCGACGACGCGCCCGAGGTGGTCTTTAGCCGCTCGGCGCTTTCCATCGACGACCTGGAACCCGGCATGGAGCTCAAGGGCACGGTGCGCAACGTCGTCGACTTTGGCGCCTTCGTCGACGTGGGAGTGCACCAGGACGGCCTCGTGCATATCTCCAAGCTGGCCGACAAGCGCATCGAGAAGGTGGAGGACGCCTGCA
>USIL01000274.1:0-2175 GCA_900554655.1 uncultured Collinsella sp. | reverse complement strand
GATGGAGCCAGCAGAACCGTCCTTAAGCGTGGCCTTGCCGCCGCCGGTGACGATCACGGTCTTACCAGTGAAAAGTCCCATATAAAGTCCTTTCAAATCGCGACGGGCACGCCCGCCGACTGCGCGTATCCAACTTCACGCGCCAAAAGCTGAAATGCAACTTTAACGGGTTCAAGTGAAAAATAAAGCCCATGGCAGGCGAACGGCGCAACGTCTTTCGGCGAAGGGAATGTCAAGTAAAAATTGGATAGAGTGGCCGAGTTTTTGCTATCGACGCGAGCCATCGAACACGTTTTGAAACTTTGCTGCGGCGCGCGGGAAGTCGGCGCGAGACTTTATCATAGGGTGACAAACAACGATGAGGAGCACATACCTATGACAGACGAGCTGGACCCCCAGACTCAACAGCATATTGATGATTCCGCAGACGTCACCGCAGATGCCGACGCTGTGACCTGCGATGATATCGACATCGACGACCCCATCTTGGACGAAAGCGCTACGGCGGAAACCCCTGGCGCCGAAGATGCAGGCGAGCAAAACGACGATGCGCCCGCTCAGGACGACGACCCCGTACAGGATGCCGCTCCGCAAGTTGCAGGCCCCATCGAGGTCTCTTCGGAAGAAGAGCTCGATGCCGTCATGGACTCCATGATGGATGCTGTCAAAGCGATGAAAGACGCCATGGCCGATGCCGATATTGATGCCGAAGAAGAGGAGGCCGCCGAGGCGGCCTCGACCTTTGTGCCCGGCGAGACTCCGGTTGCTGACCAAGGCAGTACCATGCCCTCGTTTCTGCAGCTCGAGCATCCCACGATTGGCGCCGATGCGGTCAATCCGCACGCAGCAGGCTTTTCTGTGATCGAGGGCGGTACCGGCAATATCGCCGTGCCGCAGGCTGCCGATGCGGACGCTGCCGACACCGCTCGCCCGACCGCCCTGCACTCCCCCGCCGCGAGCCGCGATCTGGGGACCGCTGTCTCGAACACTGCGAACGCCGTGGGCACCTTTATCGCCCAGGGTGCCTCGGCCATGCGCGAGATGAACGCCGCGAAAAAGGCACTTGCCGATGCCCGCGCCCATCTGGCCGAACTTGAGCAGCGCATTGCCGATCAGGCCGAGGAACTCGAGACGCGCCAGGATATCGCAGGCCGCTACGACCAGATCGTCGCCGACCAGCGCCAGGCGATTGCCACGGCCCAAAAGACTGCAGCGGCCGCCGAGATTGACCGTGATGCCCACGCCGCCAAAGCGACAGAGCTCAAGGGTCAGTTCGAACAAATGAAGACAGAGGATGACGCGACTGAGCTCCGCCTGAAGGCTGCGCTCGACGCCGTGGAGGCCCGCGAGGCGAGCTCTCGCGAGACCGGCAACCGCCTCGTTCGACGTCTTGAGGATTCCAAGCGTATCCGCGACAAGGTGAAGGCCGAGCGAGACGCCGGCATTGCGGCCGCACAACAAACCGTCGACGCCACGCGCGCCCAGCTCGAGACGCTGCGTCATGAGTATGCCGAGCTGCAACGCAATCCCTCGGCAAATCCCGCCAACTATACGGTGCGCACCAGCGAGCTCTCGATGCAGATCTCCGACACGGCAGATGCCCTGCGTAAAGCCGAAGAAGATGTCCCGCGCATCACCGCCGACCTTGAGCACTCGCTTGCCGCAGCCGACCAGGCCGTCGAGCAGGCGCAAGCCCCTATCGCCGACGCAAAACGCGCGCACCAAGCCGTGACGACCGAAGCCGATGCCGCGCGCGACGAGCTGCAGACGGCGAAGACTGCCGCCGCGACTCGTCAGCGCGAACTGCGCGAGAAGATCACTGCTGAGGACAAGGCACGCCGCGACCAGGAGCAGACCATCGCCAACGCCCAAGCAGATGCCGCACATGCGCAGTCGATCATCGAACAGGCGACCGAGGTACATGACCATCCAGAGATCACTGAGTCGCTTGCAGGATCCTTGGCCCGAGACAAAGCCGAACACGCCGAGACCGAGCGAGAAGTCGCCCAGCTCGAGGCCACCGAGGACGCGGTGCGCGAGCGTACCCGCGACTCACGCATCAAATTCACTGGCGCCATCGTCTGCATCGTTGCCGCAATCCTGGTGATCATCCTAGTCTGGCTGTTCGCAAGCAAGTAAACCAGCCGCCAGGCAAGTAGTCATTGGGGACGTTCT
>USIL01000273.1:0-2206 GCA_900554655.1 uncultured Collinsella sp. | reverse complement strand
CCTCGGACTCGGCGCTCTGGGAACCGTAAATGAAGGACAGGCCACCCTCGGTAGCGAGCGCGACACCCATATCGACGCCCGAGACGGACTGCATGATGGCGGAAACCATGGGGATGTTCAGGGTGATTGCCGGCTTCTCACCGCGCTTAAAGCGGGTTAGCGGCGTCTTAAGAGAGACGTTGTTGGGGATGCACTGCGAGGACGAGTAACCAGGGACCAGCAGATACTCCGAAAACGTGTGGGACTCACCGGGAAAGAACGTAGCCATGTTTCTCCTTTTTCCATGCGACCGGTCGGCTGCAGGCCTCGTAGGACCCAGCCCAACCTTGGGCGCCCAATACTGGGGAAGTATCTTAACGCACTTTGACTGCTACAATGCATGATTTAAGAAGAGCACACGAGGGTTTGACGCAGGCTTTGCGTTTGCCCAGCAAACACTTTAGCGGGGAGACGTGGAGCGTATGGAGTACAAGACGACGGCAAAGTTGGTCATTCAAGCGTGCGACAAAGATCTGCCGGGCGTGTTTGGACACGGCTGCGTCTTGCTGCTGCAGGGTATCGCCCGCGAGCACTCGCTCAACCGCGCCGCCAAGAGCATGGGCATGGCGTATTCCAAGGCCTGGCGCATCGTGAACGAGGCCGAAGGTCAGCTGGGCTGCAAACTCATCGAGCGCGACGGCGCCCGCGGATCCTCGCTCACCCCCGCCGGCGAGCGAGCCATAGCGGTCTACGAGGAGCTGCGGGCCGACGTCAACAACGTCATCGCCACCAAAGCAAGCGACCTCATCGCAAGCATTAAAGAGTAGCTAGTTTACGAAGGGCATTGTCTAGGGCGGACGCTACGACCAGGGGATTGTCGGTGCCGGCGAAGAGACGGATGGTGCTCCCCTGCTTGCCGCGTGGGGCCGAAAGGCGCGTCGCTGCGCCGCCGGCGAGCGATGTGCGGAACTCCCCCGACAAAGCATCGAACAGCTCCCCTGCGCTAAGCTCGATAAGATCGAATTCAACTGCCGGGCCAAAACCATGCTCGAGGATCCCCGTTGCAACCACATGGTCGGGATGCGAGCTCAGCCCGGGATAGCGCACGTTGCGTACCATCTCGTTCGCAGCCAAGTACTCGGCCAGCGCACGGGCGCGGTCGAAATGTGCCTGCATGCGGACATCGAGCGAGTCCAGCCCGCGCTCCAGCACACCGGCCTCGTCAGCAGGCATATCAAGCTTGGCCAAGCCACAGCCCTCAAGCAGGGCATGCGCGCACTCAGCCGCGGCATCCACACGATGACGCTTGAGCTGCGAGCGCGCCACCGAAGCGGCAACGAACTTGCGCGGCGCCTTACCAGCACACACGCGGTCGAGCGCCTCGAGCGACAGCACGGCACCCAGCCGCAGCGGATCGCAGCCAAAAGCCGACGCCACGGTGTTGTCCACAACCAACAGCGCATGGGCCTCGCGAGCCGCACGACACGCAGATCGGGCACGCGCAGACCAAACCCGCCGATGGAGTTGACAAACCACCACAGGTGCGGCCCCTCGGCATCAAACGAAGCATCATAGCCCTCGGAAGCAGCAGCAAACGCCGCAACCGACGGCGGGTCCACGAGAACAACATCGCAGCCATCAAAGCCGCGCTCAAACGCATCGGTAAAGTCATCGGCAAACGCGACCAGGCGGTCACCGGGACGCACAATCCCCAGCTGAGACAGCGCTGCTGGCACATGCGAGGCCGCAAGCAACCGCACCTCACGCGCGCCGGCTCTCAAAGCCCAAGCCTCTTCTAGCTGTTGCACGTCCACGCGGCACCGTCCCTTCACAAACAAAAACCCACGATGCGGGTGTTACCCGCATCGTGGGCAACGGCTGCAGTATAGCGCCGATATGCGACGAATCGCCTAGATGTTGAGCGTGTGATAGTTCACGCTCGCACCCGGAGCGTCAACGATCACACCATAGGCCTCAGGATAGATGCGCGTCGAGAACACCAGCGCGCCATCGTTCACAAACACCTCGACCGAGGAGACATCGCCAACAATGCGCACGTTACGAACCTCGTCGACGGGCTCCCAACGCACGGTACGACCGCAGCCGGCAGAAGCGCGACCCTCATCGGTAAATCGCATCTCAAAGCGCGCGGGCAGTTCGCCCTCGACGGGCACAAACGCCAACTTCAGCTCGCCGTCAACGGTCGCGCTAAAAGCGCTGTCGACAC
>USIL01000272.1:0-2242 GCA_900554655.1 uncultured Collinsella sp. | reverse complement strand
GGCCTGCCCGGTGCCACCAACCTGCGCGCCGATCAGCGTGTCTGCGACGTGGTCTGCGAGTTCGCCGCGACCAAGCACGTCGCCGCCATCTGCGCCGCCCCGTTTATCCTGGGCGAGCTCGACCTACTCGAGGGGTGCCACGCCACGTGCTTCCCTGGCTTTGAGAAAAGCTTCCCCGAAGGCGCCTATACCGGCGAGAAGGTCACGCAAGACGGCAACATCATCACTGCCAGCGGCATGGCACAGTCACTCCCCTTTGCATTGGAGCTGCTGCGCACGCTCGCCGGCGACAAGGCCGTCGAGAAGGTCGCCGAGGGCATCCAACTATGATTTTGGCTTCGCAATCGCCGCGCCGCATAGAGCTGATGCGCGAGGCAGGCTACAACATTCGCGTGATTCCCGCGGATATCGACGAAACGCCCTTTGATGGCGAGGCCCCGCTCACGCTTGTCGAGCGCTTGGCACGCGCCAAGGCGGCTGCCGTTGCTGCCGAGTATGCCGAGCCCAATGAGCTGACGGTCGCGGCCGACACCATCGTCACCTTTGACGGCAAGATTCTGGGCAAGCCGGCAACCGAGGACGAGGCGCGCACTATGCTCCGTGAGCTTTCGGGCCGCACGCACCAGGTCGCAACCGGCGTCTGCATCGTTAAGGCAGGCGATACGGCCGCCCCGCATGCCGCCGAAAGCCTGTCCTTTGTCGATGTGACCGACGTGACGTTCTACGAGCTCACCGACGAGCAGATCGAGCACTACGTCGCCTCGGGTGAGCCCATGGACAAGGCCGGCGCCTACGGCATTCAGGGCACAGGCGGACGCATGCTCGTGCACGATATTTCGGGCGACTTCTATAACGTGGTGGGCCTACCCATCGCCCGCGTCGCGCGCGCGATTCAAAAACTCTCGTAATTGCATCTGGCGCTGGGTATTCCCCAGCGCCTACAATTTTGGCGTACCGTACGGATCCCGACCGGGCACAAGGCGCGGCGGAAAACCGATAGGAGTTAAACATGGATACACTGCTCGAGGCCATTGACGTCTGCGATGTCGATGGCTTTTGCTATGGCAACTATACGGACGAGGAGGCCGGCACCGGTTGCACCGCAATCGTGGCACCCGAGGGCGCCACCGGCGGCGTTGACGTACGCGGTGGCGCTCCCGCTTCGCGCGAGACCGACCTGCTACGACCCGAGAACACCGTCGACAAGGTCCACGCCGTCTGCCTTTCGGGCGGATCGGTCTTTGGCCTCGAAGCTGCAAGCGGCGTCGCTCGCGAGCTTGAGAGCCGCGGCATCGGCCTTCCCGTCGGCCCCACGCAGGTGCCTATCGTGTGCTCCAGCTGTATCTTCGACCTTGCCTTTGGCGACCCCACCGTGCGCCCCGACATTGAGGCCGGCATCGCCGCCGTGCGCGAAGCACTCGACAACACCCCCGCCACGCTCGAGCAGGGCAACGTAGGCGCCGGCACGGGCGCCACCGTGGGTAAGCTCATGGGGCCTGCCACCTGCATGAAGGCCGGTCTTGGAGCTGCCGCCGTGGCACTCGGTCCCGTCAAGGTGGGCGCCGTGGTCTCGGTCAACGCCTGCGGCAACGTTGTCGACCCCTTCACCGGCGAGTGGGTCGCCGGCATGCGCGCCGCAGCCGATAGCGACCAGATCGTCGACATGGAACTCGCAGCCTTTGCCGCCGCCGGATCCATGCAGATGCCGCTCGACCGCACCAACACCACCATCAGCTGCATCGTCACCAACGTGGAACTCACTAAGGCACAAGCCACCAAGGTCTCCCAGATGGCCGCAGACGCCTACGCACACGCCATCCGTCCCACGCACACCACCAACGACGGCGACACCATCTACACCCTCGCCAGCGGCAAACTGGGCGCCCAGGCAAGCGCCGCCATTCCCCTGGACCTGTTGGGCATGCTCGCCGTAAGGGCCTTACAGACCGCCATCGTAAACGGAGCAAAAACCGCCAAAACCTCCCACGGCATCCCCGGCGCCGCGAAGTAGCCTAACCTGACCGGTTGCCCGGTGGGGCTTGGTTATGTTTGCTGCTCTACAGTCCTGGCTCGCACGAAGAGCACATTAAGTGCTCTTCGGCTCGTGCGGAACTCGCGACAAACATAACCAAGCCCCACCGGGCAACCTACCAACCAAGCCTTTTCAGCCCAGGCCCCTGTGTACCGCGCGTCTAAGATCTTCAAATTCAGGCAGCCTGACAATCGATTCTTATAGCAGAGG
>USIL01000271.1:0-2260 GCA_900554655.1 uncultured Collinsella sp. | reverse complement strand
GAGCCACTGGTAGCCGTCGACCTGATAGCCGCGCAGTGTGGCCTTGAGCGAGACCGGCACCGTAAAGTCCATCTTGCCGAGCGTATCCAAGCGCTCGACGGTACGACGGAATGCAGCGTCGCGATCGGCTTCGAGCGCGGGCGTGCGCGCAAGCATGCTGTCAACGAACAGGGTACTCGACGCGGGGAGCGACACGCCGTCGAGCAAGTCGACAGCATCGACCCCCAGATCCTCGGCAAGGCCAAACGCAGCGCGCGCCCCCTCGTCCAGGCGTACGATGTCGCCCGACGTGAGACGCGCAAACGTCTGGTGACGCTTGTAGGAGTCCAGATAGATGGCAAGGTCTGCCGCCGAAAGTCCGCTCGCGCCCAGTTCGACGTCGAGCAGGTTACTCTTGACAGTCGCACGCACCGAAAGCTTGGGCGCAGGGCGGACCGAAATCTGGCGCAGGCGGTCGCTGAGCATGACCTCGCCCAGCTCGGACAGGGCAGACAGGCCCTCGGTCAGCAAGCGGAACAGGCTCTCGTCATCACGTTCCTCAAACGCCAGGCCGCCCTCGTAAAAGTCGAAATACAGGGCCGCCGTATCCATAACGCGAAACTCTGCCACCTCGTCGCGCGGCGGCACGCCCGGGCGCTGCTCTTCGAAGGGGCTGCCCGGAGCGCCCAGGCTAAAGAGATCTGCCGACCAGTCGCCGTAGGTAACCGTAATTTTGCAGGTCACGAGCCCATCGTCGACGCCGATCGCCATGGCAAAGCTCGGCTCGGGCGCCACGGTATCGAGCGCAGCGGGCGCGGTAAGGTCGGTGTAGTCGCGCAAAATGGGCAGCGCCATACGACAGAACTCCCCCACCTGGTCGGCAGCGATATGGACCGGCGTGCGGCAGGGCAGCAAGCGCGATAGGAACGGCGCCGCATGCTGGGCAAACGCCACATCGGTGCGGCGCGCACGGCGGGTGTCGACCAGATAGGCAACGTCGCCCGAAGCAAAGCAGTATGCATCGGCCGGCAGGCGCAGATCGTAGCTGCCACCAGCCGCCGGCGCGATTTTGGCGGCAAGGAGCGGTGGGCGCTTAGACGGCGCCTCGTCCTCCCCTTCTGGAGACAGTTCAACCGCCACGTCATAGGTGCGATGCGTCGTCGTTCCCCGCGACCAGGCGGGCTCAAAGGAAATGGTCCGGCCACGCAGCAAGTCCAGCATGTATACGATGTCATGCTCGGACAGCGGCAACTGGCGCTCGGCGACAAAGCCGCTGCGTGCAAAATCGTACGACGCCGAACGCGAACTCGTGATGTCGCTCAGATACACAACCGTTGCCACAACAAGGTCGAGCAGACGCACCGAAACCTCGTCAAAGGCCTCGGGCGCATGGAGGAATGTGAGCTTTTTGCCGTACGAGAAGGTGCCGCCTCGGACATAGGCGTCGGCCATGCCGTCGATATCCTTGACCACGTAGGACACCGAACCGCAGCGGATGCGGAACTCGAGCGCCCAGCTAAAGCGGTCGGCGAACAGCGGATTGTAGTACGGCACCAACGAGGGTTCCAACGCCGCTTTGGGGGCGTCGGGATCAACGGCACCGGCAAGCTTGCGGCGCATGCTCGCCAGCTCATCCATGCGCGCGTCCGAAAGGTCGGAGAGCGCCGCCATGAGGCTGGGGCTCGTGGGGACGGGCGCCGGAAAGGGAAAGTTGGGGTTGACGGCCGGCGCTTTGGGCGCGGTGCGCGCGGGCTGTTTCGGCTGCGCCGTAAACGTGCGGACCGGCGTGCGCAAACCCTCGACGGGCTCGGCGCCACTGGCATCCAGATACGCCAACGCCGTGGCGATGACGTGTTTGCACATGCCGGAATAGCGGAAGGCAGCGGGGCAATCGCAGTCGTAGTCGACAACCTCGTGCTCGTCCATGTCTAGCGCCACGTGCGTCTTGTACAGGTCGCCGCGCGAGCCGCGCACCGAGCCCTCGATGTTCACGTTTTTGGAGAAGCGCGAGCCGGAGTCCTCAAACGACAGCACGGCGCCGTTGAGCATGAGCGAACGCCCCTTCATAAAGGTGCTGCTGAGCGCCGCCTCCTTGCGAAGCGCCTGCGCAAACGTCCCCTGCGTCATCACTTCCTCCAATCCACCCACCGGATGATTTTTCTGGGACGGGGATTAAAAAATCATTCCCGTCCCAGAAAGACCGGTCTTCCGCCACACGTCACCCAAAATGATTTTTTAATCCCCGTCCCAGAAAAATCATCTTAGATCACCGTCACACGGC
>USIL01000270.1:0-2265 GCA_900554655.1 uncultured Collinsella sp. | reverse complement strand
TGACCAGTACAACATCATGTTTTTCAAGCGCGCCGCCCATGCGGTCGAGCACCTGCTGATAATCGGAGAACACCTGGATGCGGTCCTCGTCCATGCCCATCATGCGTGCGGCATCGGCCATAAGCTGGGCCAGCTCACCACCCACGCACGCCAGCATGTCGAGCTTCTTGGCGGCGGCATAAGCGCCCACGAGCTCATGCATGCGAGGAGCCTCATCGCCCATCTCGCCCATCTCGCCCAGGATCGCCATGCGAGACCCCGTGCACGAAAGCGAGCACAGCAGGTCGAGACCGGCTGCCATCGATTCGGCGCTGGCGTTATAGGAGTCATCGATGACGCGGGCACCGCTCTTGGCGCGCTTGATCTCCTGGCGGTGACCGGTGATCGTGAGGCCCCTAAAGGCAGCATCGATCTGCTCGGGCGTCACGCCCAGGCGATAGGCAACCGCGGCGGCCTTAACGGCATTAGGAACGGACTGCACGCCGGGGATGGCAAGCATGGTATCGATTGTCTCGCCCTGACCAAAATCGAGCGTAAAGACCGGACGGCCCTCGTCATCAACACGAATGTCGTGGGCACGGACCTCATCATCGTCCGAGACGCCGGCCAGCATCACATCGATACCAGCAGGTTGGGCGAACGTATCGCGAATGAACGGCGTAAAATCGTCCTCGCCGCCCAAAACCAGCAGCGGCAAATAGTCGCCGGCGGCGCACATGCCCTGTACAATCTCGGCCTTAGCGCGGGCGATGTTCTCGCGGCTGCCCAAAATGCCGATATGAGAGGTGCCGATCTTGCTCACGATGGCAAGGTTGGGATTGGCGGACTGGGACAGGCGCTCGATCTCGTGGAAATGGTTCATGCCCATCTCGAGCACCAGGACCTCGGTATCGGCCGGAGCGGAAAGCACCGTGAGCGGCATGCCGATCAGGTTATTGAAATTGCCCTTGGTGGCCCAGACACGATAGCGCTTGGCGAGCACAGCGGCGAGCACGTCCTTGGTCGTCGTCTTGCCGATGGAACCGGTAATGCCAACGACCAGGCAGCCAAGCTCCAGGCGATACGTGTGCGCCAAACGCAGCAGAAACTCCTCGGGATCATCGGTCAGCAGGATGGCGCACCCCTTGTCCTGCGCCAGCGAGACCAGCTCGGCCTCGGGCTCACGCGTCATCACGACGGCGCCGGCACCCGACTGGACCGCACGGGAAGCAAAATCATTGCCGTCGACGTTTTCACCGGGAAAGGCGACGAAAATCGTCCCTTCCTCGACCTGGCGCGAGTCGATAACGCACCCGCGGCATACCCGATCGACTTCTCCCGTCACGGTTCGGGCCCCTGTTGCGGCCGCGAGGTTGTTGACGGCGATCTCTATCATTGCAGCTCCCCTGTAAACCTAATAATGCTATCGGCGTATTGTATCCCAGCGCCGCGCATGCGTGGTGCAGGGCATGTGAACACCCTTCAGATCAAACGGCAGACCACGCTCAAGATTGTAACCCCCTACTTCGTGTGCGGGATACCCAGCACGTCGAGCGCGTTGGCCATAATGGACTGGAACGGCACCGCAGCGGCATCTGAGCCGCTCGGCGTTCCGTCGAGCGTGATATAGCACAGCACCTTGGGCGATTGTGCCGGCGCAAAGCCCATAAAGGACGACATGTAGTTCTCCTTGAGGTAGCCGCCGTTCTCGTCGGCGCGTTCGGCCGTACCGGTCTTACCCGCCACGTCATAGCCGTCAACCGCGCCGCCAACGCCCGTTCCCTCCGACACGACCGTCTGCATGCACGATGTCACCTGGGATGCGGCATCCTCCGAAATCGCGCGCTCGCCTTCGCCCCAGTCCTTCTCGTCGCCTTTGCTGGACTTATAGAAGTGCGGGGTCATCATCACGCCGCCGTTGGCGATGCCGCCCACGGCACGTGCGATCTCAATCGGCGAGACAGACAGCGCCTGTCCAAAGCTCATCGAGCCCAGCGTGGCGCCGTCATACTGGTCACGCTCCTTGACGATGCCCAGGCTCTCGCCCGGAAAATCGACACCAGAGCTGTGACCGATGCCCCACTTGTCCACATAGGCGGCAAAGTCGTCGGCACCGATCTTGCGCCCCACCAGGACAAATCCCACGTTGGACGAACGGCGCATCATCTCGCGCACATCCATGGTCATGGCGTAGTCACGCTTGTCGGCATCGGTGACGGTATCGTCGCCCACCTTGATGCTCGCCGGCACCTCAAACGACGTACTCGATCGTACGACGCCCAAGTC
>USIL01000269.1:0-2265 GCA_900554655.1 uncultured Collinsella sp. | reverse complement strand
GCAATAAAATAAGAGAGACTGATAACCCACTTCAAACCGTCTCAGGGAGGAAATTATGACCAATCAGGAAAAGAAGCAGCTCGCGATCGCTGCCTGCCAAATCCGCATGGGCATCATTGAATCGACGCACGGCGCCAAGGCGGGCCCTCCGGGCGGAAGCCTGTCTTCCGCAGAGATGTTCGCCTATCTGTATAACAAAGAGCTGCGTATCGATCCCAAACAGCCGAAAAAGGCCGACCGAGATCGTTTCGTGCTCTCCAAGGGCCACGCAATGGAGGCCTACTATGCGGTGCTCTGCCACGAGGGCTATCTGGATCTCGATGACGTCAAGGCCCGCTTCTCCAAGTTCGGCAGCCCCTACATCGGTCACCCCAACAACAAGCTCAAGGGCATCGAGATGAACTCGGGCTCGCTGGGTCACGGCCTGCCCGTGGCCGTGGGCATGGCGCTCGCCGGCAAGATGGACGGCCGCGACTATCGCGTCTATACCATCATGGGCGACGGCGAGCTTGCCGAGGGCTCGGTCTGGGAGGGCGCCATGAGCGGCGGCAACTACCAGCTCGATAACCTGTGCGCGCTCGTGGACCGCAACCGCCTGCAGATCAGCGGTAGCACCGAGGACGTCATGAAGCAGGACTCGCAGGAGGAGCGCTGGGCAGCCTTCGGATGGAACGTGCTCTCCATTCCGGGCAACGACGTCCAGGCCATCGACGCTGCGCTGACGCTTGCCGCCGAGACCTGCGGCAAGCCCACGGTCATCATCCTCAACACGGTGAAGGGCTATGGCTCGCCTGTTATGGAGGACAAGGCCGCCTGGCATCATCACCTGCCCAATGATGAGGAATATGCCCAGATCATCGCCGATTTCGCTGCCCATAAGGAGGCCATCAATGGCTAACAAGATCGCCAATCGCAAGGTTATCTGCGACACGCTGCTCGAGGCCGCGAAGACCGATAAGGATATCGTCGTCCTGTGCTCCGACTCCCGCGGCTCCGCATCGCTCACGCCGTTCTTTGATCAGTATCCCCAGCAGTCCGTCGAGGTCGGCATTGCCGAGCAGGACCTGGTGAGCATCGCTGCCGGTATGGCTTCGTGCGGCAAGAAGGCCTGGGCCGCCTCGCCGGCGTCCTTTGTGACCACGCGCTCGTATGAGCAGTGCAAGGTCGACGTTTCGTACTCCAACACCAACGTCAAGCTCATCGGCATCTCGGGCGGCGTGTCCTACGGCGCTTTGGGCATGAGCCATCACTCCGCGCAGGATATCGCCGCCATGAGCGCGATTCCCAACATGCGCGTGTATCTGCCGAGCGACCGCTTCCAGACCGCCGAGCTCGTGCGGGCCCTGGTCGCCGATAACAAACCGGCCTACATCCGCGTGGGCCGCAACCCGGTCGAGGACGTGTACACCGAGGACGAGTGCCCGTTCCAGATGGATCGCGCCACCTGGGTACGCCGCGGCACCGATGTAACGCTCGTCGCTACCGGCGAGATGGTCCGCCATGCCGTGGACGCTGCCGACCTGCTGGCCGAGCAGGGCATCTCGGCAACGGTACTCGACATGTACTGCGTCAAGCCGCTCGACGCCGAGGCCGTGATTGAGGCCGCCGGTGCCACGCGCGCCGTCGTGACCGTCGAGGAGCACAGCCCCTTCGGCGGTCTGGGCTCTATGGTCGCGCAGGTGGTGGGTGAGCATTGCCCGCGCCCGGTCAAGTGCCTCTCCCTGCCCGACGCGCCGGTCATCACCGGCACGAGCCCCGAGGTCTTTGCACACTACGGCCTCACCGGCGCCGGAATTGCTGAGACCGTTAAGGACTTCCTGCCCGCAGAGTAGTTGGAATGTGACAAAGGGACAGTCCCTTTGTCACATTCATTTTGAAAGGGGTGGCCATGGGCCGCTACATCATCGGAATCGATCAGTCCACGCAAGGCACCAAGGCGCTGCTGGTGGACGAGGGCGGCCATCTGATTCATCGTGCCGACCGCGCACATCGCCAGATTGTCAACGAGGCTGGCTGGGTGAGCCATGATCCAGCCGAGATCGCCGCTAACGTGCTGGCCGTGGCGCGCGCCGTGGTGGAGGAGACCGGGGTCGACCCTGCCGACGTCGCCGGCATCGGCATTTCCAACCAGCGCGAGACCACCGTCGTGTGGGATAAGAACACCGGCGAGCCCGTGTACAACGCGATCGTCTGGCAGGACATGCGTACCTCCGACATCGTCAAGGAACTTGAAGGTGACGAGGGCCCCGATCGCTTCCGTCAGAT
>USIL01000268.1:0-2273 GCA_900554655.1 uncultured Collinsella sp. | reverse complement strand
TTTAAGGACGCCGAGAGCATGAGCCATGCGGCGCTGGGCATCGAGGTCCTCTTTGGCGAGAATCCCGCCGATGCACCCGCCGTAACGAGCATCCGCGACTTTATCGATGACCCGGCAGAAGATGGGCTCATCCGAGCGAGCATTGCCTATCACAGCGATTTCCGCCTACCCGCGCAGCTCGACGTGCGCACGCGGAGCTTCTGCGATATCGTGCGCGATGGTGACAAGATCGACATTATGCGCACCATCGCCGACAGCACCGTCGACACTATCCTCAAGGTGGACGAGAAGACGTTTCTCGGCAGCCGTTTCTCGTCGCCGACACTTGCCGCCTTTGACGAGCACCGCTGCGTCGCACGCGATGAGCGCGATGAGCCCGCCGACTTCTTGGTGGGGCTTATCTGCTTTATGTTTGAGCTCGTCTATCCAGCAAGCCGCGCGCTGGCGCGCGAACAGGGCGATATCCACCGCCTGCTCGACGCGCCCTTTGGCATTACGCGGCCCTTTACCGACCCCGCCACGCAGGCAACTTGGAGCCGCCTAAAGGACGAGATGCGCGACTGGCTGGCGCGCGCCTAGCGCTCAAGCTGGGCCAGCAGCTCCTCGACGACCTCGACGGCATCGCCGACAACCTTGTACTGGGCAGCACCAAAAATGGGGGCATCCGGGTCCTCGTTGATGGCGATGATGCACTCCGCCCCACCGATGCCGGCAAGATGTTGGATGGCGCCCGAAACACCGATACTCACGAGAAGCCTGGGCGAAACCGATACGCCCGTCTGGCCAATCTGATGGCGATACTCCAGCCAACCCGCCTCCACGACGGGACGCGTGCAACCAAGCTCGGCACCCAGGGCATCGGCGAGCCTTCGCATCAGCGGCAGGTTTTTCTTGGAACCAATGCCGCGACCCACCACGACAAGGCGCTCGGCATCGGCAATCGAAGCCTGCTGCCCCCACTCCTCGGCGGGAATCGAGATCTCGACACGGGCCTTAACGTCTTCCGCAAGCATCACCTGGGTGATCGCGCCGGAACGGCCGTAGTCGAAGTCGGGCGCCTTAAAGATGCCGGGACGAACCGTTGCCATCTGCGGACGGTGGTTGGGGCAAATGATGGTGGCCATCAAGTTGCCGCCAAACGCCGGGCGCGTCTGCTGCAGTAGGCCCGACTCCGCATCCATCGAAAGCACGGTGCAGTCGGCCGTAAGACCCGTCTGCAAACGCACGGCAACGCCGGGTGCCAGTTCGCGACCAAAAGCGGTCGCACCATATAGGATGGCCTCGGGTTTGCGTTCGACTACCAAATCGCAGATCAAGCGGGCGTAGACCTCCGCATCGTTTTGGCGCAGACGCTCGTCGCGACAGGCCAGGACTTCGTCGGCGCCCGCGCAAACCAGATGCTCCAGGTCCCCAAGCGAGCCCTCGGGGCTTATGCCGACCAGTGCCACCAGACGGCAGCCGCGAGCATCGGCAAGCTCGCGCCCCTTGCCCATGAGCTCGTAGGCCACGGGAGCCACGGCATCGTGCTCGTCAGTCTGCACGAAGACCCAAATGTCTCGATATGCATCAAGGTCCACCGTACCAGCGGCCTCGTCACGCTCGATCGAGATAGCGTTGACGGGGCAGGCGTCGACGCACCCACCGCATAGGATGCAGCCGTCGGTTACGCGGGCGCATCGGCTGGGTCGCTCGCCTTCCACTACGATGCCGCCCGAGGCACAGGCGCGAACGCAGCGACCGCAGCCGATACAGGCTTCGCTATCGATAATCAGTCCGCCCATCTATGCCATCCCCTCGATAATCTTGGCAAGCTTTGCCGCCTGCTCGGACGCCGTCCCCTCAACGGTCTCGCACGTTTGGTCACGGTCGGGCACAAACGAGCGCACGACCTGTGTCGGCGACCCGGTAAGGCCGCAACGCGCGGGGTCGGCGTTCACGTCGGCGGCACTGACCACGCACACGTCCGCCTCCTCCGCCGCGCGAATACCGGCAATACTCGGCATACGCAACTGGCCAATCTCCTTGGCAGTCGTCATCGCGCACGGCATCTCAAGGTACACCGTCTCCTCGCCGGCATCGCATCCGTGAACGAGCGCCAGTGAACCACAGGTCGTAAAGCCCGCGCTTTGCACGCAGCTCGCGTCGGTCACACAGGGAATCTCAAAAGCACCGGCAAGCTCGGGACCAATCTGGGCCGTATCGCCATCCACCGCCATCTTGCCGCAGATGAGCAGGTCGAAGTCCTCGTCGAGCGCCTCGATGCCGCACTTGAG
>USIL01000267.1:0-2293 GCA_900554655.1 uncultured Collinsella sp. | reverse complement strand
ATCTGGTCCTGGCGGCGTCCTGCCGCAAGCTCCAGCACGTTCGAATCGGCCTCGGCGATACCGCGGGCGACAACCATGCCGCTCGGGTCGCACACGTCGAGCACATCGCCCTCGACAAACTGACCATCGACCTCGCGAATACCCACCGCAAGCAAGGAAGAACCACGGCTGACCAGCGCCTTCGCGGCGCCGTCATCGACCGTTACCGAACCGTGGGCCTTGTCGCCCAGCGCAATCCACAGCTTACGGGGTGCAATGTCCAAGCGCTCCGCCGGCGGATCGAACAGCGTGCCCACGCTCTCGCCACGGGCCAGGCGCGCGAGCGCATCGGGCTCCTCGCCCGAGCAAATCACGCTCTGAATGCCCGCCGTCATCAAGATGCGGCTCGCGCGAATCTTGGTAATCATGCCGCCCGTTCCCACCGAGGTCGAAGAATCGCCCGCCGAGGCGATAATCTTGGCATCGATCTTATGCACGACCGGGACGAACTCGGCCGTGGGGTCCTCATGCGGATTGGCAGTATAGAGACCATCGATGTCCGAGAGCGTCACACACAGATCGGCAGAAACCAGGCAGCTCACAAGCGCCGCCAGTGTGTCGTTGTCGCCAAACTTAATCTCATCGACGGTAACGGTATCGTTCTCGTTGACGACCGGCACCACGCCAAGCTCCACGAGGCGCAGCAGGGCGTCGCGCGCGTGCAGGTAAGACGTGCGGCGGGCCGTATCGTGGCGCGTGAGCAGCACGAGCGAGGTGAGCAGGTCGCGCGCATGGAACTCCTCGTCGTAGGCCGACGAGATGATGCACTGACCGGCCGAGGCGCAAGCCTGCAAGCTCGGAAGGTCGCCGACCGGCTTGTGGTCGAAGCCCAGCACGGGATAGCCGCACGCAATGGCGCCCGAGCTCACCACGACCAGACGCCAGCCGAGCTTGCGCAGCGCTGCGGCCTGATCGGCAAGCCCGCCGATAAAGGCGCGGTTGACCTTGCCATCGGCGCCCACCACCGTGGACGAACCGATCTTTACCACCATCGTTTTATAAGAAGTCGTCATACGTCAAACCAATCAACTGTTCAGCGAACGGCCGAGCTGGCGGCCAAGGGAGCGTGACTCGCCCCTACCGCCCAAGGAATTAGTGAGCCCAGGGAAAGGCAGAAGCCGCGGCCATGTTCTTGCGCACGAGCTCGTCGCGCACCTGAGCCAGGCCCTGCTCCATGCCCACCACATAGGTCTGCGGGTACAGGAAGCGCTTGAAAGCTGCGTCCAGATGATCGAGCGCCCAAGCACAGCGCTCGCGCGCGTCCTGGATGCTCTCACGCGGAGCCACCGCACTGCCATCGCGCACGATCGGCACCAGCAGCTCGCGATACTCAAGTTCGGACACGTCGGTCACCAGGGCGGCATCATTCACGGCCACGAGGGTATTGCCGCGCGCGGCGCCCTCCCCCGCCAGATGGTCCTCGTCGTAGATCATGTCGCAGACCGGGCCGCCAAAGCCGTCGTAATAACGGCGCACGCGTTGCACACCCGGAATCGTGCGCTTGTAGGGCTGCTCGGAGAGCTTGACCACCGGCGTCCATGGATCCGCCTCGCTCGCACGGCGGGCGGAAAGCTTGTACACGCCGCCCAGCGCCGGCTGGTCGTAGCAGGTCGCGAGCTTGGTGCCCACGCCAAAGCTATCGATGGGCGCGCCCTGGTCGATCAGTGACTGAATCGTATACTCGTCAAGATCGTTGGAAACCGAGATCCCCACATAGGGCAGGCCCTCGGCATCAAAACGGCCGCGCACATACTTGGAGAGCTTGGCGAGGTCGCCGGAGTCAATGCGAATGGCCGACAGGCGCTCGCCCACCGCTTCCATCTCCTTGGCAACCGTAATGGCATGCTCGCAGCCCTCGCGCACGTCATAGGTGTCGATGAGCAGCGTGCAGTTCTTGGGGCTCGACTTGGCAAAGGCGCGGAAGGCCTCGAGCTCGGAATCGAAGCTCATCACCCAGCTGTGCGCATGCGTGCCAAAGACGGGAATACCGTAGCGGCGGCCGGCGAGCACATTGGACGTAGAGGAGCAGCCGGCAACGTAGCTCGCGCGCGCGACGGCCAGGCCGCCATCGGGACCCTGGGCGCGGCGCAGACCAAACTCAGCAACGGGACGGCCGTCCGCTGCCAGCACCACTCCGCCCTGCATTTCTGTCACCGCGTTTACGGCCGTACAGATATCCTCGTCGCTGACGCCCAGCGCCACCAGGAAAATACCCGCTGCGCACAGGAGCCACTGGGTCTGATAGGAGTTGGGC
>USIL01000266.1:0-2318 GCA_900554655.1 uncultured Collinsella sp. | reverse complement strand
GCCGATTCCTGGGCGTCTTCGGCGAGCCCACGGTCAACGTGCTCAAGGTGAACCTTATGCTGGACGGCGCGCTGTAGGTGAGGGAGTGGCGGATGAGGGCGTGACTGACTATCTGAGCCCTCAATTCCACCCCGCCCATCAGTTGCGGTGAAATACGGACTGTTTTACCTGTCAAAAGCCTCATCTACTCCGTATTCCACCGCAACTTTTTGTGAGGGTCGGGATTGAAGGTGGGGAGTGCGAGCGAGCGCGAATGGGGCGGATACTGATACGATAGGTGTGTTAGCAACTGCCGCCGAGCGGCTCAAACGAAAGGAACCCTGCATGGAGTCTTCCGCCTATCCGATGCTCTTTAGCCCGATCAAGGTCGGTACGACCGAGGTCAAGAACCGCGTCTTTATGCCGCCGGTATCTACCAACCTGGCCGATCACGGCTATGTGACCGACGACTTGGTCGATCATTACCGTGCCCGTGCCAAGGGCGGCGTGGGCCTCATCATCACCGAGGTCGTGACGGTCGAGCCCACCTATACCTATCTGCCGGGTGACATGTGCTGCTACGACGACACGTTTATCCCCGGTTGGGAAAAGCTCGCCGCGGCCGTCCACGAGTACGGCTGCAAGATCATGCCGCAGCTCTTCCACCCCGCCTACATGGCCTTTAACATCCCGGGCACGCCGCGCCTGATCGCTCCGTCCTTCGTGGGACCGTCCTATGCCCGCGAGGCACCGCGTCCTATCACGGTCGATGAGATTCACGAGCTCACGCATCAGTTTGGCGACGCTGCCGTGCGTATGCAGAAGGCTGGCGTCGATGGCGTCGAGGTCCATGCGGCGCACGCCCACGGCATGCTCGGCGGCTTTTTGACCCCGCTCTACAACAAGCGTACCGATGAGTACGGCGGCTCGCTCGACGCCCGCATGCGCTTCTTGCTCGAGGTCATTGCCGAGATTCGCGAGCGCTGCGGCAAGGACTTTATCATCGATGTCCGCATTTCGGGCGATGAGTACACCGATGGCGGTCTGACCCTCAACGACATGATCTACGTCTCGCGTCGCCTGGAGAAGGCCGGCGTCGACATGATTCACGTGTCGGGCGGCACCACCATCAAGCGCGGCTCCGCGATTCCCGCCGCCGGCACGCAGCAGGCCTCGCATGCCGCCTGCTCGCGCGAGATTAAGAAGCACGTGAACATTCCCGTTGCCACGGTCGGCCGCATTAACGAGGCATGGATTGCCGAGGAGCTGATCGAGGACGGCGCTGCCGACATCTGCATGATGGGCCGCGCCAATCTGTGCGATGCCGAGTTCTGCAACAAGGCGGCTGCCGGCAACGCCGACGACATCCGCCCCTGCATCGGCTGCCTGCGCTGCCTGAACGGCATTATGTTCGGCAAGCGCATCTCCTGCACCGTCAACCCGGACGTGGAGCGCGACGAGGCTGGCTACGAGCCTGCCGCCGAGGCCAAAAACGTACTGGTTGTGGGCGCTGGTCCTGCGGGCATGGAGGCAGCCTACATTGCCGCCAAGCGCGGCCACAACGTGGTGCTCGTGGATAAGCAGGACGAACCGGGCGGCGAGATGCGCATCGCGGCCGTTCCGCCGGCAAAGCAGGAACTCACCCGCGTGATCAAGTACCAGTATCGCCGTCTTGCTGAGGCGGGCGTGAAGTGCGTCTTTGGTACCGAGCTTTCGGCCGAGGACATTCAGCGTGACTACGCGGGCTACGAGGTCGTCCTGGCTTATGGCGCCGAGCCCATCGCTCCGGCCTTCATGCAGGGCTTTAAGCAGGTTATGACGGCTGACGACCTGCTGGGCGGCAAGGCTTTCCCGGGCAAGAAGATCGTCATCGTGGGCGGCGGCACCGTTGGCTGCGAGACGGCCGATTACCTGGCCCCGTTGGTCAACGACCTGTCGCCGGCCAACCGCGACGTCACCGTCATCGAGATGACCAAGACGCTCGCCGCTAACGAGGGCGGCGCCGGTCGCGCGGTGCTCATCACGCGCATGCTCTCCAAGGGCGTTCACGTGCTGACCGAGGCCAAGGTGACCGAGATTACCGAGGATGCCATCAGCTACGAGAAGGACGGCGAGGTCCACACCATCACCGGTGCCGATACGCTGGTGCTGGCGATGGGCTACCGTCCCAACACCAAGCTGGCCGACGACCTGGCTGCAGCCGGCGTTACCACCCACGTGCTGGGCGACGCCAACAAGTGCGGCAACATCCGCGACGCCATCGGCGATGGCTACAAGGTCGCCTGCGAGCTCTAGCCAACCCCTTTGCACCAATCGATTGCAAAAAGCGGCGGCTGCCC
>USIL01000265.1:0-2327 GCA_900554655.1 uncultured Collinsella sp. | reverse complement strand
CTCCGCATGAACTTTTGGCCGAGGGCGTGGCCTATGCTCGTTGCTATTTTGCCGCCATGGTTGCGGCGCTGCTGCTCAATATGGGAACGGCGCTGCTGCGCGCCGTGGGCGACACACGCGGTCCTGCTGTGATCATTGCTTCCGGCTGCCTTGTTAATGCGGTGCTGGATGTCATCTTCGTTGCCGTGCTTCATATGGAGGCTCTGGGCTGCGGCATCGCGGTGGCGCTGACCATTTGCTCCAACGCCACGATGATCGTGATTCGCATGATGCACGCACCGGGTGCGTGGAGGCTTTCGCTGTCCAAACTCGGCATTGATCCTGGCATTTGTAAGAGCATGATCTCGTGTGGTCTGCCGCTTGGCTTTCAGTCTGCTGCGTATTCGATTTCCAACGTTTTGATTCAGGTGTCGGTCAACTCGTTTGGTGCCGATGTCACCACGGCGTGGGGTCTTTCGGGCCGTTTGGATGGCATTGTCTGGATGGTTACCGAGGCGCTTGGCGTTTCGATCACCACGTTCTCGGCACAGAACTTTGGCGCGCGCAACTACGAGCGCATGCGCAAGGGCTACCATACGTCGCTTGTGCTGTCGTTTATGCTCATTGGTGGCCTGTCTGCCGTGCTACTGGTGTTCTCGGGTCCGTTGTCGCGTCTGTTTGTCGACGATGCTTCGATTTCGGCCTACACCACGACGATTCTTCATTTCATCGCGCCGTTCTACGCGATCTTCTCGATTATCGAAAACGCGTCCGGCTCCATCCGCGGCGCTGGCGTGAGCTTCCAGCCTATGATGCTCACGATTTTTGGCACCGTCGTGCTCAGGGTGATCTGGGTGTTTGCGATTATGCCGTTCGATCCGTCGCTTGAGCACCTGCTGCTGGTTTACCCCGTAACCTGGCTCATCACGGCCACGATGTTTACCATCTACCACCACAGCGGCAACTGGCTCGGCCGCGCCACCGCCTAATGATCCGTAGGGGACGGAGGAAAACGGATCATTTTGCCTTATCGCCAGGTCAATGATCCGTTTTCCTCCGTCCCCTTCGGATCATTTAGTATTCGATGCCTTGGCGGGCTAGGAGGCCTTCGTCGAAGTAGTGTTTGATGGGGCGCATTTCGGTGACCAGGTCTGCGAGGTCCGCGAGGGGCAGCAGCCCGCGGCCGGTGAGCACGAGTTCCGTGGTAGCGGGCTTCAGCGCGATCAGCTCCTCCACATCCTCGCGCGTCACAAAGCCGCGGCGCATGGCCTCGCCGAGTTCGTCCAGAATGAGCACGTCGACCTGCGAGATCTGTTCGCGTGCAAGTTCCATGATCTGCGCGGCACAGGCTTCGGGCTTGTCGCGGTCGGCTTGTACGATGCGCAGACCTAAACGGGGCGCCGCATCATGCTCGGCGCAGTGCAGCTTCTTGGCAAACTGCAGCATAAGCACGTTGAGTCCAAATCCCGTAGCGCGCAAAGCCAGCCCCAAAGCGGCCGTGGTTTTGCCCTTGCCGTCGCCCGTATAGATTTGAACCTTGCCGACTCCCAGTGATGCCATCTCTGTCCTTTCGTGCCCGGCGTCGGTTTATCGTCGCTCGGGTTGGGTATTCTAGAAACCATTATCAACCCCAGTAGATGGAGTTCAAGCAGATGGAGATGGATGACAACAAACGTAGACGGAATATGATCCTCTACGTGCTCATCGCCTTCGTCGTCTACCTCGTGCTCTCGACCGTTCTGTTCCCCAACATCGGTCACACGCAGCAGATTACGAAGACCGATTACTCGACGTTTGTCAAAGCGCTCGATAAGAAGAGCGTCGACAAGGTCGAGTACAACACGGACGATTACACGATTTATTACACCAAGAAGGGCGAGGACGAGAACATCGCCTACAAGACGACCGGTGTGCCGAATGATGCGGGTTTTACCGATCGCGTGCTTGAATCCGGTGCGTCCCTGGAGTCGGTCGTTCCCGATAAGAACTCGGGCCTGATGACCTACTACCTGCTCACCCTCATTCTTCCCATGGTGATTTTCTTCCTGATTGGCTGGTGGCTCAACCGCCGCATGAAGAAGGCCATGGGTGATGACGGTCCGTCGATGAACTTTGGCGGCGGTGGTTTTGGCGGCGGTGGACTGGGCAAGTCCGGCGCGCGCGTGATCGCCTCCAAGGACGTGGGCGTGACCTTTAAGGATGTCGCCGGCCAGGAAGAGGCCAAGGAGTCTCTCAAGGAGGTCGTCGACTTTCTGGAGAAGCCGCAGCGCTACGAGGAGATCGGCGCCAAGCTGCCACGCGGCGCTCTCCTTGTCGGCCCTCCGGGTACCGGCAAGACCATGCTTGCT
>USIL01000264.1:0-2374 GCA_900554655.1 uncultured Collinsella sp. | reverse complement strand
GACGCAGTTTCCCATAGGGCCTCGACTGGGAAAGCGCGTCCCGTTTCGAGCGGGGATTCCGGGATGCATTTTCCGTAAGAGGCCTGTTTGGGAAACCATATCCCGTTTCGAGCCGGAATTCTGGGATGTAGTTTCCCCGAGAGGCCTCATCGGGAAACTATGGCCCTGAACTCTCCTGCCTGTCCCCATTGCGCCAATTTGCTGATTGAACATCGTTGTGTGTTCGCGCTATCATGCGTGGTTAAATGGTTAGCCATGGCAAACGGTTAGCCAAGATAAACAAAATGCAACGCCCTGTGGGCGCCGGGGGAGGAACACGGACGTGAGACTCGATACACTCGAGATTGGAAAGGACGCCGTTGTCGCATCGGTGGCATCGGACGATCAGGCACTCCGACAGCATATTTTGGACATGGGTCTAACGCCGGGCACCGAAGTCACCATGATGAAGTACGCCCCCATGGGTGACCCGCTCGAGATCCGCCTACGTGGCTACGAGTTGACGCTGCGCAAGGACGATGCCGCTCGCATCGAGCTCGTGGGTATTCACGACACCGATACGGGTCCGCGCGCTAACGCCGCAATCGGCACGACGGACCACCCGGCCCTGGGCGAGGGGACGTATTCACCCCGTGCGGCAAAAACGGCCGTGCCCGAGGGCGCGCCGCTGCATTTTGCCCTTGCCGGTAACCAAAACTGCGGCAAGACCACGCTGTTCAACCAGCTTACGGGCTCCAACCAGCACGTCGGTAACTTTCCCGGCGTGACGGTCGACCGCAAGGACGGCACCATTCGCAACCACCCCGAGGCGAGCGTTACCGACCTGCCCGGCATTTACTCCCTGTCGCCGTACACAGGCGAAGAAGTCGTGAGCCGTCAGTTCATCCTCGACGAGCGCCCGGACGCCATCATCGACATCATTGACGCCACCAACATCGAGCGCAACCTGTACCTGACGCTGCAGCTTATGGAGCTCGACCGCCCCATGGTCATCGCGCTCAACATGATGGACGAGGTGACGGCCAACGGCGGCGCCGTGGACGTCAACCTGCTCGAGAGCCTGCTGGGCGTGCCCGTTGTCCCCATTAGCGCTGCCCGCAACGAGGGTATCGGCGAGCTGGTGGATCATGCCTTGCACGTGGCGCGGTTCCGCGAGCGTCCCGGTCGCCTGGACTTTTGCGCACCCGATGGTCCAGACGGCGGTGCGCTGCATCGCTGCATCCACGGCATCGCCAACCTTATCGAGGACCATGCCGCGACGGCGCACATTCCCGTGCGTTTTGCGGCGACCAAGCTGGTTGAGGGCGACGAGCTGGTGACCGAGGCGCTTCACCTGGATCGCAACGAGCTCGACGCTATCGAGCACATCATTACTCAGATGGAGGGCGAGGCCGGCACCGACCGCCTGTCCGCGCTGGCCGATATGCGCTTTAGCTTTATCGGCGACGTGTGCGGGCGTTGCGTCGTCAAGCCGCACGAGAGCCGCGAGCACGTGCGCTCCGTCAAGATCGACCGCATCCTGACGGGCCGCTACACGGCCATTCCGGCGTTCCTGGTGATCATGGGCCTCGTCTTTTGGCTGACGTTTGGCGTGATCGGCGCGGCGTTGCAGGGGCTCATGGAGGACGGCATCGCTGTCATCATCGCCTCGGCCGATGCGGGCCTCAAGGCGTTCGGTACCAACGACGTGGTGCGCTCGCTGGCTGTCGACGGCGTACTTACGGGCGTGGGCAGTGTGCTGACCTTCCTGCCGATTATCGTCGTGCTCTTTTTGTTCCTCTCCATTCTGGAAGACTCCGGATACATGGCACGCGTGGCCTTTGTCATGGATAAGGTGCTGCGTCGCTTTGGCCTGTCGGGCCGCAGCTTCGTGCCTATGCTCGTCGGTTTTGGCTGTACCGTGCCGGCTATCATGTCGACCCGTACGCTCCCATCCGAGCATGACCGCAAGATGACGGTCATGCTCACGCCGTTCATGAGCTGCTCGGCCAAGTTGCCGGTCTATGGTCTGCTGTGCGGGGCGTTTTTCCCACAGGCGACGGTTCCCGCCATGGTCTCGCTCTATCTGATTGGCATTGCGGTTGGTTGCATCGCGGCCTTGGTGCTTAACCGCACGGCATTTAAGGGCGACCCGGTGCCGTTTATCATGGAGCTTCCCAACTACCGCCTGCCGAGCGTCAAGACGACGGTGATGCTGGCATGGGATAAGGCCAAGGACTTTATTACCAAGGCCTTTACCATTATCTTTGCCGCTACCGTGGTCATCTGGTTCCTTCAGACGTTCGATATCCGCTTTAATGTGGTCGCCGATCAGTCGCAGAGTCTGCTTGCCGGTCTGGGTAGCATCATCGCGCCGGTGTTGACCCCGCTCGGT
>USIL01000263.1:0-2381 GCA_900554655.1 uncultured Collinsella sp. | reverse complement strand
CGCGTGCAGCAGATGGCGACGCAGCACGGCAAGTCGATCTCGACGGCGGCCGCCGAGGAACTCGTCTCGCGTTCGGGTGAAAACACTCGCATGCTCGATAACGACTTGGCTAAGCTTGCCCAGATGGTCGAGGCGCCCCAGATTGAACTTGCCGATGTTGAGCGCTGGATTGTACGTACGGCCGAGGTTCAACCCTGGGACTTTCTCAATGCGGTCTCGGCTCGCGATATGCAGCGTTCGCTCGAGCTCTTTAAGCTTCTGCCCTCCAAGAGCTACGTGTGGACCTATACGCTGCTATGCGGTCGCATCCGTGAGCTGATCGTTGCCAAGGCGCTCGATGCGCGCGGACAGGGTCGTGAGCTGGCCGCAACGCTCAAGCTCCAGTCCTGGCAGGTCAAGAATCACCTGACCTGGGCACGTCGCTTTTCGATGGCAGAGCTCATCGCAGCGCTCGAGGGTGCGGTCGATGTGGAGCTCGCGCTCAAGGGTTCGGCCGATTCTCAGACGGCGCTTTTGCTCTGGATTACGAACATCTTGAGAAAATCGTGATGATACCTGCCTATTTGACAAATTCGTTCTATTCCTTTGAGAGGGAGCGTGCTATAGTAGGCGCTTGCATGACCTCACCGTGTCTCAGAGGTGTCATACATTTTTTGCAAGGAACTCGAAAGGAACTCCAGAAGTGGCAAACATCAAGTCTCAGAAGAAGCGTATCCGCACCAATGAGGCAGCTCGCATGCGTAACAAGGCTGTCAAGTCCGAGCTCAAGACGCTGACCAAGCACGTCCAGTCCGCCGTCGCCGAGGGCGACGCCGAGAAGGCCCAGGCTGCCCTCAAGACCGTCACCAAGCGTCTCGACATGGCTGCCGCCAAGCATGTTATCCACAAGAACCAGGCTTCCAACCGCAAGTCCGGTCTTGCCAAGCTCGTGAACAGCATCAACGCCTAAGTTGTAAATTTCACACCACACAGATTACGCGCATAAATGGAGCCTGTTTTATGGAACAGGCTCCATTTTTTGTACCGCTCGGGTAAGATAGTCCGCATGAATACTTCAATTGACATTTCCCACATCCGCAACTTCTCGATCGTTGCGCACATCGACCATGGCAAGTCCACGATCAGTGACCGCATCCTCGAGCTCACCCATACCGTCGACGAACGCGACATGGAGTCGCAGCTGCTCGACACCATGGATATCGAGCGCGAGCGCGGCATTACGATCAAGTCCAATGCCGTCCGCGTTTCCTATGACGCCGACGATGGTGAGACGTATCAGTTCAATCTGATAGATACGCCGGGCCACGTTGACTTTACCTACGAGGTCTCGCGTTCTCTGGCCGCCTGCGAGGGCGCGGTGCTCGTCGTCGATGCCACCCAGGGTGTCGAGGCGCAGACCGTCTCCAACGCGACGCTCGTCATGAACGCCAATCTGGACATTGTGCCGGCCATCAACAAGATCGACCTGCCCTCGGCCCATCCCGATGAGGTTAAGACCGAGATCGAGGATGACCTGGCGATTCCCGCCGATGATGCCGTGTGCGTCTCGGGCAAGACCGGCGAGGGCATCCACGATCTGCTGGAGTCCATCGTCTTTTTGATTTCGCCGCCCAAGGGCGATGCGAACGCGCCGCTCAAGGCACTCATCCTGGATTCGTACTTCGACGAGTATCGTGGTGTCGTCGCCACAGTGCGCGTCTTTGACGGCTCTATTAAAAAGTGCGATACCCTGCGCATGATGCAGGCAAAGGGCGACTTCTTGGTCGACGGCGTGGGCGTCAAGCGCCCTGCCGAGACGCCGGTCGATGCTCTGACCGTCGGCGAGGTTGGATATGTGGTCACGGGCTTGAAGGACCCCGAGGCTGTGCGCGTGGGCGATACCCTTACGTGGGCGTCGAACCCCTGCCCCGAGCCTCTGCCGGGCTACCGCGAGGCCAAGCCCATGGTCTATACGGGCCTGTTCCCGATCGATAATAAGGACTACGAGAACCTGCGTGACGCGCTCGATAAACTGCACGTCAACGACCCGTCGTTGGTGTGGGAGCCCGAGACCTCGGTGGCGCTTGGCTTTGGCTTCCGCGTGGGCTTCCTGGGCCTGCTGCACATGGAAGTCGTCAAGGAACGCCTGGAGCGCGAGTTCAACCTGGACCTCATTGCCACGAGTCCCTCGGTTGACTATCACGTCTACAAGACCGACGGCGAAATGATCGATGTCCGCAGTCCGCAGGACCTCCCCGAGGCCACACGCATCGATCGTATCGAGGAACCCTACCTCAAGGCAAAGATCATCTGCCCGCCTGAGTACACGGGTGCCGTCATGCAGCTCGCCATCGAGCACCGTGGCGTCACGACTGACATGATCCACCTGACGAGCAAATCGG
>USIL01000262.1:0-2405 GCA_900554655.1 uncultured Collinsella sp. | reverse complement strand
AGGAGACAGCGACTTACTTCTCTCTTATTTATTTACTTTTGTTCGATCAAGGAGATCATCATGAGCCAGTTCATCAACAACCCCGAGCACACCTTTGGTTTCGATACCCTGCAGCTTCACGTTGGCCAGGAGAGCGCCGATCCCGCATCCGACTCCCGCGCCGTGCCTATCTACCAGACCACGAGCTATGTGTTCCGCAATTCCCAGCACGCCGCCGACCGCTTTGGTCTTGCCGACGCCGGTAACATCTACGGCCGTCTGACCAACTCCACCCAGGGCGTCTTCGAGGATCGTATCGCCGCACTCGAGGGTGGCGTGGCAGGTCTCGCCGTCGCCTCCGGTGCTGCTGCCATCACCTATACCCTGCAGGCTCTTGCCCAGGCTGGTGACCATGTGGTTGCCCAGAAGACCATCTACGGTGGCTCCTACAACCTGCTGGAGCATACGCTCTCCCAGTTTGGCGTCGAGACCACCTTTGTCGATGCCCATAACCTGGAAGAGGTCGAGGGTGCCATCAAGGACAACACCACGGTCATCTATCTCGAGACGCTCGGCAACCCCAACTCCGACATCCCCAACATCGACGCCATCTCCGAGATCGCCAAGAAGCACGGTTTACCGGTTGTCGTCGACAACACCTTCGGCACCCCGTATCTGTTCCGTCCGCTGGAGCATGGTGCCAACATCGTCGTCCACTCCGCAACCAAGTTTATCGGCGGCCACGGCACCTCGCTGGGCGGCGTGATCGTCGACGGCGGTAACTTCGATTGGAAGGCGAGCGGCAAGTATGCGCAGATCGCCGAGCCCAACCCCTCCTACCATGGCGTCTCGTTTGCCGAGGCTGCCGGTCCCGCCGCCTTCGCAACCTATGTCCGCGCCATCCTGCTGCGTGACGAGGGCGCCTGCATCAGCCCGTTCAACGCTTGGATCCTGCTCCAGGGCACCGAGACTCTGTCGCTGCGCGTTGACCGTCATGTCGAGAACACCAAGAAGGTCGTTGAGTTCCTGGCTGGTGACAGTCATGTCGCCAAGGTGAACCACCCGAGCCTGTCTGAGCACCCCGATCACGAGCTCTATCAGAAGTACTTCCCCCGTGGCGGCGCCTCGATCTTTACCTTTGAGATCAAGGGTGGCCAGGAGGCCGCCTGGAAGTTCATCGATCATCTGCAGGTGTTCTCGCTGCTCGCCAACGTGGCCGACGTCAAGTCGCTCGTCGTGCACCCGGCTACCACCACGCACTCCCAGCTCTCTGCCGAGGAGCTCGCCGAGCAGAACATCACGCCCTCCACGATCCGTCTTTCCATCGGTACCGAGAACGCCGAGGATATCATTTGGGATCTGAAGCAGGCTTTCGCCGCGCTGGACGAGTAAGGCGACTTGTGCAAGGACCCCTTGCGACTCGATAGGTATAACTGCATAAAATGCCTGCTCAAGGCGCCTGTGCGAACAATGGTTGCACAGGCGTCTTTTTTGCATAGAGAGGGCGCAAAAACAGGGTTTTTGACATGCTTTATGCATTCGAGTTGTGGAAAACTCCTGTTGAGAGGATGTGAGTTTTACGCAATTGACGTGCGCCTTTTGAGTAAAACCGCAGGTCGCGATTTGCTCGGGGTACTATGCAGCGCGATCGAATCACACGCAGCTCAAACGCAGCAAAAACGCACTACGGAGGTTTCCAGCTACATGAGGATCGATTCACGAAAACCGAAAGCCGCCGCCCTTTCCGCCGCTCTGACCGTGGCACTTTTGGCGGGCGCCGGTGCAACTGATGCCCACGCGGCAACACTGTCCGACACGGTTGGATCCACGCCGTCCGAGACGACGCTGGTGCAGCCCGTCGACTATCGCAGCGACGGCTTTGGCTCCATGCAGGAGTGGAATGCCTCGATGGAGGCCAAGCGCGATTCCCTTGAGATGCGTGCTCAGATCATCATGAACATGTACGGTGACTATGCCACCGATGACGAGCGCGCTGTGCTGCAGGGTTGTATCGACGGTGCGGGCAATCTTTTGACGATGGAGGAGGTCGACGCGAAGTCGACCGAGCTCGATGAGCTGCGCACTGCACTTGAGGATGCCAAGCGCGAAGCGCTCGAGGTTGCTGCCGCCGAGGCGGAGGCTGCCGAGGCCGCCCAGGCTTCGTACTACAACGCCGGTTACACTTCGTCCTACGCGTCTGCCGCGTCCTGCGCGAACGGATCGGGCCTGACGCGCTCTGCGGGTGTCAATAACTACAACGGTCGCCGCGAGACCTATTACAGCAGCAATGTGCTTTATCACTATCGCACGGGCGAATGGACTCAGGATTCTGAGGGCTTCTGGCGCGATTCCGACGGCTATTACGTTGTTGCCGCGGGCGATATGGCCCAGGGCTCGACCTTTACGGGCTCCAAGGGTGATTGCAA
>USIL01000261.1:0-2419 GCA_900554655.1 uncultured Collinsella sp. | reverse complement strand
TGTTACAGAACTAGATAAACGGGCACCGCTGAACAATTCATCTCGATCCGTAACATCTGGACCCAAAAACGGCCGCTAGATGTTATGGATTGAGATGGTGAACGCCGGGGCCGAAGATCACCACAAAGGCTCCTGTCCCCTTTGTGGTGGTGGGGGGCGAGCTCGATGTTGCCGTGCTCGTTGAACGACATTCTAATGAGCGTCCCTACAGGATTTCATCCGGGCTGGCGGGTTTGGTTGTTTTGGGGATGCCGAGTTTGGATGACGCGAAATCGTCAACATTGTCCTTAATTCCGTCTTTGGTGTAGACAGTGACCGTATAGGTGCTGTGCCCGAATTCGCTCTTGTCGCGTGTCGCCCAGGCCTGCCAGTAGGCAGCCCCGCTTCGCCCTTGGATTTTTCCGATACGGCGGAGTTCTGTTCGCTTTAATTTCCGGTCGCTATAGATGGTTCGACCGGCCTCCTCGGTGAGTCCGCACTGCCCAAGCAGCTTGTCGAGGACTTGGTTCATATGGCGCTCGTCGGTGTTTGGAGCATAGTCGTAAGCGAGGGTGATGGAGTCAAGAGGCTGGTCGTCGATCAGATAATTCATCGCCTGAGGGTCAAGGCAGAAATAAGGAGAGCATCCGTCGACCTGGCCGAGCAACGGTAACTTGGACTGCCAAAGTCCGGTGGGAATTCTATCTTCGTAGAAAACACCGCGGCAGATAAAGGAGATCGAGGTGGCACGCGAGCCAGCGTCGACCATTCCGCATAAATCGAAGGGCGAGGCGATACCAAGGGAAAAGGGCGTGACGACGATAAAGAAGAACATCGCGATGGGTATGGCGAGAATGGCGATGACGTTGCGACCGGTGGAATGAGACGGCTTCATATGCGCTCCTCGAGACAAAGATCTGTTGAGGATAGGCAGAAATGGATATGTTCAGAGAACAATTCAAGTTTAATCTCATGGCGCGAGATGGTCGACCGTTAGCGTCGAAAACCGCCACAAAGGTGCCTGTCCCCTTTGTGGTGGTGAGGAGCGCGCGGCTTCTTTTGGTAATAGTGTTAGCTGGCGGTATCATTGGTGCAGGTGGCGAAGGTTTGCATTGTGGGGTGTTTTGCCGTGAGCCGTTTTGCCTGTATTGGATTGATTGTCTTGGCGCTTGCGATCGCTGTGGTTGGCGCGGGCGCTGTCGGTATGGCATTTCTACCTGCTGCGGTGACGGAGCCGGTGGTCAAGCCTGTGACTCAATCTGTCGAACTTCTGACCGGCGACGACAAGCCTGAGACCATTACCGTTGATTTTGATGAGCAACCGGCTGCGCTGGGCATTAGTAATTATCCACTTATTCAGCTTGGGGCTATGCGCTATACCACGGATTCTAGTCTGATCGACAGGGCGTCCGAGCTGCTCAAGGGCAAAACCTTTAAGCGCTGGTATGGATATGCATCCTATCGGGCAAAAGCGAACGACATGGCTGGCGGATGCCGCTCGTCCATCGAGTTGGACACCGCGAATGGCACTAAGTTATGTGATGTTTCGTACGATCCTGGCTACGAGGGCAATGAGGGGCCGGGTATCTACATCTTGGACGGCGATGTCGCCTATGTCATGGAGGGCAACCAGACCGAGCTCAACGATTTTATGGGTCAGTGCATTCAGGATGCCTATGAACAGACCTGCTTGCCCGACCCGCAGGCTGCACGCGATAGTGGGTCTGCCCGTACATGGTTGTTCGAGGATGAGATGTCCTGGAACGCCGAATCGGGAAGCACGGGTTCGGCGAAGGAGTAGAGACCGCGACCACCACAAAGGTGCCTGTCCTCTTTGTGGTGGTTTGTCATGTCGTGGGAACACTCAGAAAATCTTATATATAGAGACTTAGATTTGTGTATAAGATCGAGCAAAGCTGGCAACAATACTTCTCGAACAACGTGAAGCCGCCCCGTAGGGCGGCCGCCCCAAGAGAGGTGATTCCATGAGAATCGATAAGCTAGCAATGACGTCGCGCGAGGCGCTGCAGACCGCCATGAGCGCGGCTGCCGACGCGCAGGCTGGCGCGGTGGAGCCGATTCACCTGCTGTCCGCCCTGCTCGGTGCCGGCGAGCGCAATATCTCCGTGATCATCGAGCGCATCGGCGCCGACCCGGCCCAGCTTGCGCGCTCCACGCAAGATGCCATCGACCGCGCGCCCAAGGTTTCGGGCGAGGGTCAGCAGATGGGTCTTTCCAACGAGCTCGTCCGCGTCATCGAGAAGGCCGAGAAGAAGGCCACCAAGATGGGCGACAGCTTTGTGGTGACCGAGCACCTGCTGATGGCGCTTGCCGAGGACAAGGGCGAGGCTGGTCGTGTGCTGCGCGATGCCGGCGTGACCAAGGAGCGTATCGAGCAGGTCTACGAGGAGCTGCGTGGCGATGACCGCGTGACGTCTGC
>USIL01000260.1:0-2419 GCA_900554655.1 uncultured Collinsella sp. | reverse complement strand
CTCGTCGGTGGCGACGCCCTTGCGTTCTTCGATGCCGCGGCGCCGATCGTCGATGCCTCCACGCTCGATATGGACGTGCTGTTTTCGCAGTCGCGCTACGAGGAGCAGGGGAGCGGCGACTATCTCAACGCTCCGCTCAACAAGGAGGAGTACGAGGCCTTTATCGAGGCGCTCACCACGGCCGACCGCGTGGTGCTCAAGGACTTTGAGGGCGGCGATCTGTTCCAGGCCTGCCAGCCTGCCGAGGAGGTTGCGCGCACCGGCAAGGACGCCATTCGCTTTGGCGCCATGAAGCCCGTCGGCCTCACCGACCCGCGTACCGGACGTCGCCCTTGGGCGGCGATTCAGCTGCGTGCCGAGAACAAGGAGAAGACCGCTTATAATCTGGTGGGCTTCCAGACCAACCTGACCTTTGGCGAGCAGAAGCGCGTCTTCCATATGGTGCCGGGCCTGGAGAACGCTGAGTTCTTCCGCTACGGTGTCATGCACCGCAATACCTTTGTCGACGCCCCGCACGTGCTCGATGGCACCTTTGCCGTGCCCGGTACCGGCGTGCGCCTGGCCGGTCAGATCACCGGCACCGAGGGGTACATGGAAGCCGTGGCGACCGGTCTGCTCGCGGCGCTCAACACCTATGCAGAGGCTATCGGCGCCGATTCCGTCGAGTTGCCCCGCGTGGGCGCCCTGGGTGCGCTCGTGGGCTATGCGACCGATCCTGCCACCGTGGGCTATCAGCCCATGCATGTCAACTTTGGCCTGGTGCCGCCACTCGAGGATGGTAAGCGCCGCAGCAAGCGCGACCGCTACCAGGCCTATGCGGACCGTGCGCTCGAGGCCCTTGACGCCTATCTGGCCACTCGCCCCGATCTGTTTGGAGGCGACCGGTCATAGCCTTTGACCTGTACGACACCGTCGACTCGTTTATCGCCTATATCGCACGCGTCGAGGGACTTTCTCCCAACACGGTGACGGCCTATGGCTCGAGGCTGGAGCGCTTTGCTGCGTGGTGCGAACGCGAGGGCATCGACGCTCGCGCCGCCGACGTACGGACCGTTCGTTCCTATTTGGCCGAGCTGTCGCGTGGCCAGGTGGCGGCTCGGACCCTTGCGGCACACCTGTCTGCCATTCGCTCACTCTATCGGTGGATGGCTGTCGAGGGGATTGTCGAGGGCGATGCGGTCTCGGCGATCGCATCTCCCAAGCTGCCGCGCGACCTGCCGGGCGTCCTTACGACTCAACAGGTGGAGGCACTCCTCAAAGCCCCCGATACCTCAACACCCGCGGGACTGCGCGATGCGGCGATGCTCGAGTTGCTCTATGCCTCGGGTGCCCGCATCTCAGAGCTTGCGGCGCTCAATGTGGAATCCATCTCATGGTCCGAGCGCACGCTGCGCCTGTGGGGCAAGGGGAGCAAAGAACGTATCGTCCCCCTGTATCGTCGTGCGCTCGAGGTGACTCGTTTCTATATTGAGGAGGGGAGGCCGGTGTTGCTCGCTCAGGCAAAGCGCCGTGACCCCGCCACCGGGCCGCATCCGCTGCTTATATCGGCGCGCGGCAATCGCATGAGCGCCGCCATGCTCCGGCGGCGGTTCCATACGCTGGCGACGCTCGCCGGCATTCCGGCCGACATCGCCCCGCATGCGATGCGCCATACCTTTGCGACCGACTTGCTCGAGGGCGGTGCGGACCTGCGCTCGGTCCAAGAGCTGCTGGGTCATGCGAGCCTGTCCACGACGCAGATCTACACGCATCTCACACCCGATCGGCTTAAGCGGGCTGTGGCTCAAGCCCATCCCCGCGGCGAATAGTTGCTGGGACGTCCCGCGCCGCACTCAGGTGTGTGGTTTTGATTGCGGGTTGGCAGGAAGAAGCATTCCTGCTATCATTCATCGGGTTGCTTCACGGCAACATGTTTTTATCACGCACGCGCGGCTACTTCATACCGTGGTGCCCGGGCTTTGGTAGCACATGTCCGGGTTGGTTTTGGAGGATGACCCCGCGCGGAGGCAAACCACAGGAGGTTTAACATGGCTACCAAGATTAATATCCGCACCCTGCTCGAGGCCGGCTGCCACTTCGGTCACCAGACCCGTCGCTGGAACCCCAAGATGAAGCCGTTCATCTTCGGTGAGCGCAACGGCATCTATATCCTTGACCTCAAGCAGACCATCCTCGACGCCGACCAGGCCTACACCTTCGTCAAGAACGTCGCCAAGGGTGGCAACGTGCTGTTCGTCGGCACCAAGAAGCAGGCTCAGGAGGCCGTCAAGAACGCTGCTGAGCGCGCCAACATGCCTTACATCAACCAGCGTTGGCTCGGCGGTATGCTGACCAACTTCGTCACCATCCGCTCCCGCATCAACCGCATGGAGGAGCTCGAGGCTATGGTCGAGGACGGCCGCATGGCTGTTCTGCCCAA
>USIL01000259.1:0-2423 GCA_900554655.1 uncultured Collinsella sp. | reverse complement strand
GCGCGCCTCGCCCTTGAGCCACAAGAACGGAAGCACGTGGTTGTCGTAGATGCCGCCAAGCACCTGCTCAAAATACGCCGCCATATACGCTCCTCCAAAACAGCCTTTCAAATTCATTGAAGTCAGAGTACGCCGAGCGCGCCGCCCTGCTAATATCAAAACCACGGCAGAATATGACCGAATCAACGATGGGAGCACTATGGAGCTCGCGCGTCTGGATAACCTGCTACTCGAGCTGACCGACAGTGAACGCGCCTATCGTTCGGGCGCCCATTACGACTGGAGCGATGCGCTCGGTCAAGGTGATCACACAGATAACGATGGTCGACATGTCCGTAAAATCGGCAACCCAACGCTCGTCCTGCACCAAGAGGGCATGCCCGAGGGCCTGTCGATCGTGCGCAATTCACGCTTCAATCCTGTGCCGGAACACGTTCACGATTATGTCGAAATCAGCTATGTCTATCGAGGACGAGCGCCGCAAATCGTCAATGGCGCGGCGCTCACGCTTGCTCAAAACGAGGTCCTCTTGCTCGATGCCGCCTGTCCGCATGCCGTAGGCGAGCTCGGCGAGCACGACATTATGCTGAGTGTCATCATCTCGCGGCCAATGCTCAGCCGCAGCCTGGAGCAAAGTCTTTCGCCCACAAGCGCTGTCTCGAGCTTCCTGCTCAACGCCCTCACGGACGAAACGGACCACCGCGGACACGTGCATTTCCATACGGGCGGCAGCCGTCGCGTGCGCCGCTACATGCAGGAGATGCTCTGCGAGCGCTTGGAGCCGACGGCGGCGAGCCCCCAGATCGTCTCGAGGTTGTTCGAGCTGCTGCTAGTCGAGCTCATGCAAAGTTACGAGGCCGCGCTGCTGCAAACGGATGAGCCCGCGCTGCCATCGGCGCAGGTCGCGGCTGCCATGGGCTTCATCGAGCGCAGCGCCTGCGACTGCACTCTCGGTGACCTCGCCCGCCACCTGCACCTGAGCCCCAACTACGCAAGCGCTCTGCTCAAGCGTCAGACGGGCCGCACGTTTATGCAGCTCGTGCAGGAGAGCCGCCTGGCACGCGCAGCGGCACTGCTCGACGCCGGCGCCACCGCGGAGGTCGCAGCGCACGAGGCGGGCTATGCCAACATGAGCTTCTTCTACAAAAAGTTTGCCGAGCACTATGGCTGCACGCCGGCTGCCTATCGTCAGCGTTTGCCCAGATAAAACCGACCAAAATAAACCTGTCCCTTTTTGGCAGGTATCAGGAAGTGTCAGGGGCGGGGCGGCGGCGGGTTGCGGGCGCGAAAAGAAGTGTCGGGGTTGGTGCGCCCGCCCCCGCATGTCTCCCGCGTGGGCGATACTCGGCTTATCGACCCACGATGCAAAGGAGATGCTCATGGCAAACATCAAGTTCCCCGAGGGTTTCTATTGGGGCGGCGCCACTGCTGCCAACCAGTTTGAGGGCGCTTGGAACGTGGACGGCCGCGGCGCTTCCGTCGACGACCACTTCCTGGGCGGCAGTTACAAGGAGCCGCGCCAGATCACGATCGACATCGACCCCAACCGCTTCTACCCCAACCATGACGGCATCGATTTCTACCATCACTACGAGGAGGACATTGCGCTGTTCGCCGAGATGGGCTTCAACATGTTCCGCATGTCCATCTCCTGGAGCCGTATCTTCCCCAACGGCGACGACGCCGAGCCCAACGAGGCCGGCCTCGCCTTCTACGACCGCGTCTTCGACTGCCTGCGTGCTCACAACATCGAGCCGCTCGTGACCCTCTCGCACTACGAGATGCCCTATCACTTGGTCGAGAAGTACAACGGCTGGGCGAGCCGCGAGCTCATCGGCTTCTTCGAGAAGTACTGCCAGACCGTCTTCGACCGCTACCAGGACAAGGTCAAGTTCTGGCTGACCTTTAACGAGATCAACTGCGGCACCATGGACATGGGCGCCATGATGGAGACCGGCCTGATCCAGGGCTTCGAGGGTCCGGCAAGCGCCATCAAGACCACCGCTCAGCAGCGCTTCCAGGCCCTGCATCACCAGTTCGTGGCCAGCGGCCGCGTCGTGCGCTACGCCCACGAGCACTACCCGCAGTTCAAAATGGGCAACATGGATTGCTTCATCCTCTCCTACGCCGCCACGTGCGATCCGGTCGACGTGTTCGCCACGCAGCGGCAGATGAACTCCATGAACTGGTACTGCTCCGACGTGCAGGTGCGCGGCAAGTACCCGTTCTACGCCAAGCGCTTCTGGGCCGAGAACGACGTCGAGCTTGCGATGGAGGACGGCGACCTGCAGGATATCGCCGACGGCAAGGTCGACTTCTACACCTTTAGCTACTACATGTCCGGCACCGTGGGCACGCACAAGGACCACGAGATGACCGAGGGCAACATGACCTTTGGCGGCAAGAACCCCTACCTGGAGTCC
>USIL01000258.1:0-2434 GCA_900554655.1 uncultured Collinsella sp. | reverse complement strand
CTGCAAGAGTTGGTTCGTTTCGAGGAGTACGCGCGTTTTGAATGCGTTCTCGGCGGATGTACGGGCGTTGTCGGCGATGCGCGCAGTTAATTCGCCGGCGACCATAGCGGTAGCGAACATGATGCCGAACGTGACCAGATAGCTTCGGTCGTAGCTGGCGAGCGAAAACAGAGGCGTGACGAAGCAGAAGTTGTAAAGCACTACAGAGAGCACGCTCGATACGATCGTGCAGATACGCCCCGTCGTGGTGACGGCGGTCAGCAGGGCCGTGAGGATATAGAGGGATATGATGCTGGAATCGGCAAATCCCAGATGACGGAAAGCCGTGCCGATCGCCGTGGCGGCAAGAGAGAGGGCCAGCGTGCGAAGCACGTTTCGGCTGCTGGGCGGCTGCAGGGCGAGCGCATGGCGGCGTCCTTTGGGTCGGGAGGGCGGAGTCGACTGTTCTGGAATGATGTAAATGTCGAGGTTCGGGGCGAATGTTATGAGCTGTTCTACGAGAGATTTGCGGCCGAAGAGGGCCTGACGGACGCTGCTGCGCTCGCCCGTGCGCCCCATGACGATCTTCGAAATGCCCGACAGACGTGCAAACTCGGAGATCTGAAACGCAATATCGTCGCCATAGACGGTTTCCATATGTGCTCCGAGCTGCTCGGCTAGGGCGATATTGGCTGCAAGCTTGGCGCGCTCATCATCGCTCATGGCTTGCGTGCGCGGGCTCTCTACGAACAGGGCGACGAGCTCGCTGCGAAACGCTTTCGCCATGCGTGCGGCGGCACGGACGATGCGGGGATTGGTCGGCGCCGGGGAGACACAGACTAAGATACGCTCCCTGGTGTAGTAGTCACGGTTTCCCAGCACGCGTGCGGCGTCTGTGAGGTGGCCGGTGCGATCGGCGCAGCGGCGCAGCGCGATTTCTCGGAGTGCGGTGAGGTTCTCGACGGTAAAAAAATGCTGTTGCGCTCGGTCGGCTTGTGCGGGACGGTAGACGAGGCCGGCGCGAAGGCGCTCAAGTAGGTCTTCGGGCTCCATGTCGACGAGCTCGACCTGGTCGGCATCATCGAAGATACGGTCGGGGATTCGTTCGCTCACGACAACGCCGGTGATGGATGCAACCATGTCGTTTAGGCTCTCGATATGCTGAACGTTCACGGTCGTATAGACGTCGATGCCCGCATGTAGAAGTTCCTCGACGTCTTGATAGCGTTTGTCGTGGCGAGACCCCGGCGCATTCGTATGGGCGAGCTCGTCGACAAGGATGAGCTGAGGGGCGCGTTCGATAGCCGCATCTAGATCGAACTCGCTGAGCGCAATGCCGTTGTGCTCGATGAGTTTACAGGGCACGTTCTCAAGCCCTTGTGCAAGATGGGCAGTTGCCGGACGTTCGTGCGGCTCGATGTATCCCGCGACGACGTCGACACCTCGCCGCTTGGCGGCGTGGGCGGCTTGAAGCATCGCATAGGTTTTGCCTGTGCCAGCAGCGTAGCCAAAGAAAATCTTGAGGTGTCCCCGGCTGGTTCGAGCGTCATCGGCGACCTCGTCTTTCTCAATTGCCTTGAGGATGAGGTCTGGATTGACGCGAGTGTCCGATGCGTCGCGCTGCATAGCGTAGCCTTTCTGAAGTGTTGTCCATGCGTGCATACGCGGTGAGGACGCCACTGTATGCTCGCGAGGTCGAGTATAGGCGCACTGCAGCAGCAATAGTGCTTTCTACCTGCATCTTTACGGCATCTTAAGGTCGTGAGCCCCGGCCCTCACGCCTCTTTAATCCCTAGAAGCGTTTACTGTCCCCAGACGCTTGCGAGGGCAGGCGTCCGAGACATCGGACCGCGTGTGAAAGGGGCGGTAAATGGACATCCTCATTCCCATCATCGGAGTCGTCTGCATTGGACTCCTTATCTATTACATCTACATTCTGATGAGGAGTGATTCGTAAACTATGGACGCTGCGATTCAGTACATCTTGTACTTTGCCGTACTCGTCGTCCTGTCCGTTCCGCTCGGTCGGTTCATGGCCCATATCATGGATGGTGAGCATACGTTCCTGTCGCCTGTGATTGCTCCTGTGGAGCGTGGCGTCTATCGTCTGCTTCGCATCGACGCGGCAGAACAGATGGGGTGTAGGCGCTATCTGGCGAGCGTGCTGGTCTTTTCGGGGATCGGCCTCGTGGCTCTTGTGGCACTCCAGGCGCTTCAGTCCTTCTTGCCAGGCAATCCTCAGCACCTGCCGGGCGTGTCATGGGATCTGTCGTTCAATACGGCTGCTTCCTTCATAACCAACACCAACTGGCAGTCCTACTCCGGTGAGACCACCCTGTCCTACCTTGTGCAGTTCATGGGTCTCACCGTGCAGAACTTCGTTTCCGCTGGCACCGGTATCGCGGTCATGTTCGCGCTGATTCGCGGCTTCCGTCAAGTCAAGGAGCAGGGCCTG
>USIL01000257.1:0-2442 GCA_900554655.1 uncultured Collinsella sp. | reverse complement strand
GACTGTCACAAAGTGGAGTGTTCCATTCACGTTATGGGTTTGTTTCAATCAGTTTTCTAATTGCAGTTTCGCATTTACGGGTGCATAATATCCAACAGTTTTTGCAGACCTCTGAATCAAACGGGGTCACCGGAAGGAGACTGATTATGAAGCTGAAGAAGCTTGGCGCATTTGCCGCCACGGGTGCTATGGCGCTCGCCCTCGCTCTGACGGGCTGCGGCTCGTCCAACGCCACCTCTGGTTCTAATGCCGGTTCCAGCAGCTCTGACGACGCTAAGGTCGAGAAGGTCGACGGCTCCAAGGAGTACGCGCTCGTCAAGGACGGTACGCTGACCGTCGGCACCTCTGCCGAGTACGCTCCGTTTGAGTACAAGGATGACAACGGCGATTATCAGGGCTTTGACCTTGAACTCATCAAGGCTATCGGCGACAAGCTGGGCCTGGATGTCGAGTATGTCAACAATGACTTTGACACGCTGGTTCCGGGCGTCGCTTCGGGCGCCAAATATGACGTCTCCATCGCGGCTATCACCGACACGCCCGAGCGCGAGAAAGAAGTCACTTTCTCCGATTCCTACTACATGGACGATCAGGCTATCGTGACCAAGGTCGATAACGCCGACATCACGGCCGACAACTACAGCGAGAAGCTCAACAACGCCGATGCTACCATCATCGTCCAGTCTGGCTCGACCGCCGAGTCCTTTGCCCAGGAGAACTTCCCCAAGGCCAAGATTGTCCCCTACAAGGACGCCACCGAGTGCTTCAGCGCCCTGCAGTCCGATAAGGGCGACGCCGTAGTCACCAACCGCTCCGTTGCCAGCCAGCTGACCGCCGAGCAGTTCAACACCTGCCAGACCATTAAGCAGATTAGCACCGGCGAGGAGTACGCCATCGCCATCAACCAGGGCAACACCAAGCTCAAGGACGACATCAACCAGGCCATCAAGGACCTGACCGACGACGGTACCGTTGACGCCCTCATGGCTAAGTACAACATCAAGTAAAATAGCTACTTGATTGCTCGCGGGCCCTTTCCGTTTTGGCGGAGAGGGCCTTTGCGCTTCTCTTGACGGAGAGTATTTCCGTCTCGTTTTGCCGGCAACTTCTACGATAGGAGCCACCTTGTCTCGACTGAACAAAGGAGCCGCGGAGCAGCGTTTTCCACTGCCCGCCTTGCTTCAAAAGCTAGCCTGCGCCATGGCCGTGACGCTCGCGCTGGTGTGCGCAGGGGCATATGCGCCCACGACCGCCCAGGCGCTTGAGACCGCAAAGATTACCGCCCGACCCAACACTGGTTCGGGCAGCGCTGTGGTCGGCGGTACCGAGACGCGCATTACCTGGGAGGTCCAGGCCGATGCCGATGAGGAGCTGAGCGGTCTTTCGCTGACGTTTGTCGACGGCACGACGTTTGGTACCGATGACACGCGATTGACGATGCTCTCGGGCGAGGACCTCATGGATCGTACGCCCATGAAGCCCACGTGCAAGGCTGACGGCCAGACGCTCAAGATTGATTTTGGCGAGACGGCGCCTGCCGGCGGCTATTTCCGTGTCGAGGTTTACGGCGTGACCTTCCCCGTCGAGGGCGGCGATGAGGCCTTTAGTGGCACCTATACGCTCGCCGACGGTTCGACCAAGAAGATTTCAAAAATTCCTTCCGTCGAGATCAAGGGCGTGACGGCCTTCGATAACTTCCTGGCCGATCTTAAGGAGCAGCCGTGGGTCGAGGCCTGGAACTCCAATATGTTCCTGCGCCTGTTCTTGAACCCGGTCATTTTGGTCCAAAGCCTGCCGATCGTCTTTAAGGGCTTCCTTATGTCGCTCTCGATCGTGCTTGTGGCGTTTCCGCTGGCAATTCCCTTTGGCTTTGCCCTGTCGCTCATGCGCATATCCAAGTCGCGCATCCTGCGTTGCCTTGCCGGCATCTATGTGAATATCATCCGCGGTACGCCGGCGTTCCTGCAGATCTATATCGCGTTCTTCGGTCTGCCGTTGGCCGGCGTCAAGGTGGACGACTATGTCTTGGGCGTTATCGTCATGGCCATGAATTCGTCTGCCTATCTGTGTGAGATCTTCCGCGCCGGTATTCAGTCGATCCCCAAGGGCCAAAACGAGGCTGCGCGTTCGCTGGGCATGAACGCGTTCCAGACGCTGCTCTATGTCATGATTCCGCAGACGTTCCGTAATGTCCTGCCTACGCTGACCAGCGAGTTTATCTTGCTTTACAAGGATACGTCGCTGCTTGCCGCCGTGGGTGTGGTCGAGATCGTCATGAACGCCCGTACCATCGTGGCCACGACGGGCTCCATTACACCGTACGTGGTTGCCGCCCTGTTCTATCTGGTCATCACCCTGCCGCTCGCTCGCTTGGTGAGCGGTCTTGAGGCGAGACTTCTGGGGACGGCCGAAACCAAAAAGAAGCGTCCCACCAAGAGCGCC
>USIL01000256.1:0-2450 GCA_900554655.1 uncultured Collinsella sp. | reverse complement strand
TGGCCGTAGGCGTTGGCGGCCTTGATGGCGGCGGCGAACTTCTCGTCGGTGAAGGGCTCGGGGTTTCCCTGCTTCCACTCGTTGGTGGCGTGCGCGTATTCGCACAGGGCCGGGATATCGGACTCGGAAAGCCCGACCTGCTCAAGCGTCACGGGCAGGCCCATCTGCTTGTTAAAGGCAGCGTAGCGCTCAAGGTTCTCGGTGTCGCCCGTGTAGGTGAACAGCACGAGCACGCCCAGGCTCACGACCTCGCCGTGCAGGTATGTGCCCTCACGCGGAATGCTGCAGGTGGCGTTGTAGAACGCGTGCGCCACGCTCGAGTTGTAGTAGTAATCGTTCTGGTTGGTCAGGTTGGAGACGTAGCCCGTGTTGACCACGATGTCGAGCGCGATTTGTTTGACGGCCTCGCTTGACAGGTTCTGGCGCACGTCCTCAAGACCCTGAACGCCGTAGGTAAACAGCGGCTCGGAGCAGGTGTGGGCGAGTGCCAGGCCAAGGCCTGCCGTGTGCTCCAAATTACCGGCGCTCGTTGCGTACTCGACCTCGGGCTGCTTGGACAGGGCATCGCCCACGCCGGCCCAGAAGTACTTCGCCGGAGCTTCGGCGATGATCTTGGGGTTGATGAAGATGTGCGCCGGTCGGTTGGGGTACGAATAGCCCTCGAGCGAGCCGTCGTCGTTGTACACGACGGCAATGGCGGTCGCGGCGGAGCAGTTAGAACAGATCGTCGGGACGGTGAAGACGATCTTCTTGAGCTCGATGGCTGCGGTCTTGACGGTATCGAGTGCCTTGCCGCCGCCGCATGCGATGAGCACGTCGGCTTCCTGGCAGGCAGGGGAGTTCACGACCTTGGCGATATTGGCACGCGTACTGTTGGTGCCATAGACGCGCGTCTCCAGGACCTCGACATCGGTACCTTCAAGTGCCGCCTCGATTCCCGGCAGCGCCGCAGCCAGGGCTCGCTTGCCGCCAATGATGGCGACTTTCTTCGCGCCGCACTCCGCCAGTGCAGTTGGCAGCTCGGTAAAGCAATCCTCGCCAACGGTGTAGTCGCTCATTCCAATCGTGCGCATAGCAACCTTCTTTCGTTCGATAAAGTGCTTTCAGGTATTTTGCTCCTAGAGAAGGGCTGTAATAGCGAGAAATTTCGAACGTATAAAACCAGTGTTGAGGGTTTTTCGCCGGCGCGGAACGTGCTAGCATACTCCGCATAAGCGTTGATGGGGACGAGTAGTCGGCCGTTCGCATGCTACAGAGAGCGGGGAGCGCTGAGAACCCGTGCATGCGACCGATGAAAATCACCCCGGAGCTGCGGTCCCAACGGACGTGCCGCGCAGGTTCGTCTTAGTAGACATCGCCGAGATGGTCGTCGATACAGGCCAGCCGAGTAACGGATGCGAGCGCGCGAATACGCGGGCGAGGGCATCTAAGCTGGGTGGTTAAGCGAAGAGCTTTTACGGGCAGGCTGCCCGTTTTGTGGCGCTTCGTCCCAGCTTGTAGGGACGGGCGCTTTTTTGGTGCCCAACGGGCGTGCGCGCCCACGACATGAAAGGGGTACCGTGGCAAACGAGTACAAGCAGACGATGAATCTGCCCAAGACCGGTTTTCCCATGCGTGCCGGTCTTTCCAAGTCCGAGCCCAAGCGACTCAAGGACTGGCAGGATAACAAGGTCTACGAGCAGGTTCTGAAGAAGAACGAGGGTCACAAGAAGTTCGTGCTGCACGACGGCCCTCCGTACGCCAACGGCCCGATCCACATCGGCCACGCCATGAACAAGATCTCCAAGGACATAATCAACCGTTACTGGATGATGCAGGGCTATGAGGTTCCCTATGTCCCCGGTTGGGACTGCCATGGCCAGCCGATCGAGCATAAGGTCGAGGAGAAGCTCGGCACCGAGAAGTTCAACCAGACCTCCACGGCTAAGATCCGCGAGCTTTGCAACAAGTTCGCTGTCGAGAACATCGAGCTGCAGAAGGCCGGCTTCCGTCGCCTGGGCGTGCTCGGCGATTGGGACAACCCCTATCTGACGCTCTATCACCAGCATGACGCCGCCGACATCGAGGTTTTCAAGGCCATGTTCGACAAGGGCATGATCTATCGCGGTCACAAGCCCGTCCACTGGTGCAAGCACTGCCATACCGCACTTGCTGAGGCTGAGATTGAGTACTCCGACGAGACGAGCCCGTCCATCTTCGTGCGCTTTGAGATGACCTCCAAGCCCGCCGGCCTCGAGAATTTCGACGGCCCGGTTGACTTTATCATCTGGACGACCACGCCGTGGACCATCCCCTCCGACCAGGCCGTTTCCCTTAAGCCCGGCGCCGCCTATGTCGCCGTTGAGCACGAGGGTCGTGCCGAGGTCATGCTCGAGGACCTGGCTCCCAAGTGCTGCGAGGAGTTTGGCTGGGAGTACACCCCGGTTGTGGTCGACGGCAAGCCCTATGTG
>USIL01000255.1:0-2466 GCA_900554655.1 uncultured Collinsella sp. | reverse complement strand
GCTGCTGGGGCATGGCGGCGGGGCGCTGTTGCTGCGGAGCGGCGAATTGCTGCTTGCCGGCGCGGGGAGCGCTGGCGGCGCGGCTTGCGGCCGAGTTGTTCTGGCCCAGGCCATTCTGGTAGGCGCGCTCTTCCTCGTACAGACGACCGAGCGTGGGGGCGTCGACGTTCTCGGCAAAGACCGAGAACTTACCGGCACGCAGCTGGGGGTCGATCATAAAGCGAACGAGGGGCTCGCCGACAAACACATAGCGGCGCTTTTCGGCCTGTGCCTTCACAAACTCGCGGACTTCGCGCGAAAGCTCGGGGTAGAACGGGGCGAGCATGGGATCGTCGTCGGCGGCGATCAGGATGGTATAGAGTGCCGGCGCGGTGTTGACGCCGTTGATCACCAGAGTCTGATCCTCCATGTCGCGAGCGGCCTGCTTGGCAAGCTTCTTAAAGGAGAACGGGGCACGGGTGGCACCGAAGATGCTGGCCACGTGGTCCTCGAAGATGTTCAGGAAGTTCACGAAAGATCACTCTCCGTATAGGTTCTTTGGTATCCGAGCAAATATAGGCATATCCCAACGATTATAGAGGATAGGGTTCCCGCAACCGCCGCCTTGACGACGACCGCGGCCGCAAGGCTGGCAATTTCCATATGGTGTGCAAGACAGAGCGACGCCGCGGTGCCTATTCCGCAGCCGGCGATGGCAGCGATTGCAGTCAGGTCCGAGCCCTGCTCGGCACGCTTGGCATGGGCGTTGAGCAGCAGAGATGTCAGTGCAGCTGTCGCCGCGACGAGCACAACGGCAGCCCAGAAGAGCATGTCTCCCAGCGCCGCGGCAACATTGCCGAGTCCCAGCACGCCTCCGGCGGAAAGCGCAACCGTAGCCAGGCGGCCAAAAAGCGCGCCCATCCCCGTGGCGGCCGCGGCGCTTGCCGGGCCGAGCCAAAAGGCCGCGATGCCAGCGGCGACCCCGGCGGCAAGGAGGACGTCGCCCGTTAGACAGCCAAGTGCCACCGCGCAGGTGAGCGCCGCGCTCGCGGCCGCCTCGGTGCGTCCCCAGGCAATCCACCAACCGGACATGGTGGCGGCAAAAATGACTGCGACCGGCAGCATCGACAGGATGCCCTGCGCCTGCATAGTGGCGTTGGACATGAGCACCAAAAAGCCCACGGCCGAGATGGCCGAGCCAATCTGCGGGGCCAGGCCGGCGGCCGCCCCAATCGCGATGGCCGCGGCAATAAGTCCGGGAAGTGCCGCGACGCCAGCCGTCTGCATGAGCAAAAAGCTAAAGGCACCACACGCTAGCGCCGAGATGGCGCGCATGGTGTAATCGCGCGCGTGGCTCCAGCGCGTGCCCGCCCAGCCAAGTGCGGGGTCGACCTCGATGGCGTCGTCCTCGTAGTGCGACGGCTCGATACCGTCGAGCTCCTGCTCGTCATCCGAAAGCTCGCCAACCATTTGCTCCAGGCTGCGACGGCCCTCGCGCACGCTGCCCAAGCCGGCGAGCAGCTGGTCGCAAAATGCCTCGATGCTGCTGGGGCGGTCTTGCGGCATGGGGGAGAGGGCGCTCATGAGCGCAGCCTCGGCTCCCGGGGGAAAGTGCGGGATGAGCTCGCTGGGGTAGGTGGCGCCACCGATGATACGGCCGAGCGAGTCGCCAGGCGTGGCGGCCATAAAGGGAGCGCTGCCGCACAGGCCCTCGTAGATCACACAGGCGAGGGCAAAGACATCGGCGCGCTCGTCAACCGTGCCAGTCTCGATATCGAGCTGCTCGGGCGGCATGTAGCCGATGGTGCCGCCGCGCGAGCCGCCAAAGCCACCGGCGGATGACAGTCGCGCCATGCCAAAGTCGGTGAGCTTTACATTGCCCGAGTGGTCGATGAGCACGTTGGCGGGCTTAATATCCAGGTGGAGCACGCCGTTGCTATGGGCGAAGGTGAGCGCCTGGCCCAGCGCGTCGGCAATTGCCGCGGCCTCGTCAAAGGTGAGTGAGTGGCCGTCCACGCGGTGCAAAAACTCGGCAAGCGACATGCCATCGACATACTCCATGACTAGGTAGGCATAGGCTGTGTCGTGCGTAAAGTCGATGACCTGCACGATATTGGGATGTTGAAGCATGGCGGCGGTGTGTGCCTCGCGCAGGACATCCATGATGTCGCTGGCGGGCATGCCGGCGCCGCTTGTGAGGGGGATGCGCTTAATGGCGACGCGGCGGCGCAGGTGCGTGTCGCGGCAGATCTCGATGGAGCCAAAACCGCCGGTCGCAAGTGTCTCGAGCGGCTGGTACCGCTTGAGCAGCTCGCGAGAGCTGGTGCCCTCCAAGGGAACGTCCGGCGAGAACCGGGCGGTATGTTGCGAGAAAAGCGGCATGGCCAACCCTCGTGCGTTTAAAGTTCGTTTGCGAGCGGCAGGCGCGGAGCCGAGCCGTTCGCGGTGGCATAGATGCTGCTAGTTTAGCACGCTCGGGCGCATGGT
>USIL01000254.1:0-2481 GCA_900554655.1 uncultured Collinsella sp. | reverse complement strand
CGCGGTTGCAGTACTCCGAGAGTAGGGCGCCCTTTTGCTCAACGACGACGATGGTGATTCCAAGTGTGCGGTTTGCCTCACGCAGCGTCTCGAAGACCAGCGTGGAGCTGGCGGGGTCGAGTGCCGCGGTGGGCTCGTCGAGAACCAAGACGCGCGGACGCATGGCGAGGATGGCGGCGATGGCCACCTTTTGCTTCTGTCCGCCCGAGAGGGTGGCGATCTCGCGGTCACGCTGGTCGCTGATGCCGACGGTCTCGAGCGTTTCGCTCAAGCGCTGCTCGATCTTGTCGTGGGGAACGCCAAAGTTCTCGAGGCCAAAGAGCATCTCGTCCTCGACGATCGAAGCGACCATCTGCGTGTCGATATCCTGCAGCACGCTGCCGACGATTTGCGACACGTCGGTCAGCGAGACCTCGCAGGTGTCGTGGCCGTCAACCATGACGGACCCAAAGAACGTGCCGGTGTAGTGGTGGGGCACGGCACCTGACAGGCAGGCGGCAAGCGTGGACTTGCCGGCGCCCGAGGGCCCGATGATGCCGATGAAATCTCCCTTGTTCACGCTGAGCGAAATGTGGCTGAGCGTCTGCTCGGTCTGCGTGCCATAGGAGAACGAGACATCGTCGACGTTGATGATCGTTTCCATGGATACCTTTCATAGTCATTGGGGACGTTCTTAAATGACCAGTCGTTTAAGAACGTCCCCAAAAGCTCGTTGTTTGGGACAGTCTTTGGTGGTGAAGCACGGAGACGGCTTTACGAGGGGCCCCAGGTTGGCGCGAAAGAGGAGCGAAGCGTACTTGGGTACGCGAGCGACGAATGAACGCCAAGATGGGGTGGCTCGTAAAGCCGAGCGGGTTAGTTGAGCCTAAGGGCCTTCTGGATGGGCAGGTAGAGGGCGCCGACCAGAATGGCGTTAAAGACGGCGGTCATGGCAACGACGGGCAGCATGGCGGCGGCGAGCTCGCCTACCACGCCGAGCATGGCCATCTTGATGACCATGAAGATGACGCCGGAGGCAAATGTGGTCAGGAAGGTTGCGACAATGGCGATGGCGGGCTTGATTTGACCGTTCTTGCCGGCGGCGTTGACGATGCCGGCCATGAGCATGGCGGCGATGCCCTCGGCGGCAAAATCGACGAACGGCGAAGTGGTGGTGATCTGGATCACGGCAGCCGAGATGAGGCCGATGACGAGCGCCTGGCCGATGTTGGGGCGAACGACCAGGATGGTGAGGCAGAAGGCCGAGATGATGAACTCGGGGCTGATCATGCCGCCCGAGATGCCCGAGATGGCCTTGCCGACGGTGAAGTTGAGGATGAAGCCGGCGGCGAGCAGGATGGCAAGCAGGACGAGGGCGCGGACATCGAGTTTGCCACGGTCGGCGGTCTGGACGGTGCGGGGCTGGGTGGCGGTGGTGTTCTGAGACATGGTGAAAATCCTTTTGGAATGGGAGTGCAAGAGAAAAGCGGAGGCGCGTGATGCGAATGCGATCGGGCTCGAGATAGAAAAAGGCCCCCGGTCGAAACCGGAGGCCTTCCAATCACCTAGAGCGCAAAAGCAGGCGTGAGGGACTCACTGTCGACCGATCGTATTCGCATCACGCCACCACCAGTTGTTAAGAGACTTCATCGTGTTCTTCATGTCGGTGGCTCCTTTCGTGATGCCATGGCGCGGTCGCACCTAGTTGCTGTTGCGCTGCACTATAACACAGCAAAGTGTGTGCGGGGAAATCTTTTTTGAAAAGATTTCAGGCGGGTTTCCCGCCGGTCAAAAGAGCGGGCTGAGCGGGCGAGGCTGCCATTGCTGCCTTGTCCGCTCAGCTAAGACGTTACTCCTTATTGCGACGGTAGAGGAAGTAACCGCCCGCGGAGATGACGGCAACGCCAGCGATGGCGAATGCGGCCACCATGCGGCCATCAAAACGATCGCCAGTGGTGGGCAGGCCGCCCTTGGTGTTCGTCTTGTTGGTGGTTACCGTGGTCGTGGTGTCCGACTTGCCAGGCTTCTCGGGCTTGGTGGTGGGCTGCTCGGGCTTAGCGGGCTGCTCGGGAGTGCCAGGCTGCTCAGGAGTGCCGGGCTGATCCGGGGTGACCGGATCGGTGGCAAGAGCATCCTTGGCGTAGGTGATGGACACCTTGAGGCCGTTGGTCTCGGTGTTCAGGTCGCTTGGGGTAAAGGGCTGGTCGAAGTTTTCGGCCTTCTGATAGGCGCGCATCTCCTGGAGCAGGGCCTTGCACTTCTTGTAGGTGTTCTCGGTAGCAGCCTTGCCGGCCTTGTTGGCCAGGGCGGTGCGGCCCTCGGTGGTCGTCTCGGCCAGCATGGCGGCGTCAACTTCCTTGTTCTGCTCGATAAGCTCGTTCTGGAGCGCATCGAGGTAGGCACGGACGCTGACACCAAGGGTGTCAGGGTTCTCGAAGCAGAGCGAGCTGATGTCCATGAGGACGTAGTTGATTGAGTTCTCGGGCTCCTCGTTGTACACGA
>USIL01000253.1:0-2481 GCA_900554655.1 uncultured Collinsella sp. | reverse complement strand
ATCCCGCGACCTATGTGACGCAGATCACGGTGCCGGTTTCCCCAGCAAAGTAAGAACCGCCCGGAAGGCATCATGCTTCCCGGGCGGTTCTTCAATTAGGCTATCAATGCGCTAAGCCTGGGGCACCTGACCAGTCGCCAGGATCTGCTCGAGCGCGTCCTCGTCCAGCACGGGTACACCCAGCTGTTCTGCCTTGGTGAGCTTGGAGCCTGCCTTGGGGCCGGCGACCAGGTAGCTCGTCTTCTTTGACACACTGCCCGAAACCTTGGCGCCGAGTACCTTGAGCGCCGCACCTGCCTCGTCGCGCGTGCGGTTGACGAGCGTGCCGGTGAGCACGAAGGTCAGACCCGCGAGTGGCTGTGCGTCGGCGAGCTCGCCTGCCACGCCAGCGTCGGCTGCGGCTTGCGCGTGCGCGGCGCTCAAATCGACCTCGAGCGACAGGCCCGCCTGGCGCAGGCGCTCCAGCACGGCAAGGTTCTCGGGCACGGCCAGGAACTGCTTGACGCTCGCCGCAATCTTAGGACCGATGCCCTCGCACTCGGCGATGTCCTCTTCACTCGCCAAGACGAGCTTGTCAATCGACAGGAATCGCTCGGCGATGACCTCGCCCACGCTCTTGCCCACGTGGCGGATGCCCAGGGCAAACAGCACGCGACCGAGCGGCTGGCTCTTGGACTTGTTGAGCTCGGCGATGATTTTCTCGGCCGTCTTGAGGCCTACCGGAATGGGGTCACCCTTCTTGACGCCCTTTTTGCTGTTGGAGCTGGCATAGGTGCGCCCCGTGTCCAGTCCGGCGATGTCATCAACCGTGAGCTGGTAGAAGTCCGCGACATCGTGGATCAGACCGGCGGCGATCATCTTGTCGACGATCTCGTCGCCCAGGCCGTCGACGTCCATGCAGCCGCGGCTCACCCAGTGGAGCAAGCGCTCCTTGAGCTGTGCGGGGCAGTCGATGGACACACAGCGGTAGGCAACCTCGCCATCCTCGTGGACCACGGGGCTGCCGCACACGGGGCAGACCTCGGGCATCTGCCAGTCGACCGAATCGGCCGGACGCTTATCGAGCACCGGTCCCACGACCTCGGGGATTACATCGCCTGCCTTGTGCACGATGATAGTGTCGCCCTCGCGCACGTTTTTGCGGCGGATCTCGTCGATGTTGTGCAGCGTGGCACGCGCGATGGTGGAGCCGGCAACCGTCACTGGGTCGAACTCGGCGACCGGCGTGAGCACACCGGTGCGGCCCACCTGGATGCGAATCTCGCGCAGGACGGTCTGCTTTTCCTCGGGCGGGAACTTAAAGGCAATGGCCCAGCGTGGTGCGCGGGCGGTAAAGCCCAGATCGAGCTGTTGCTGAAAGCTGTCCACCTTTACGACCACGCCGTCGATGTCGTAATCCAAGTCACCGCGGTGCTCGAGCGCCTGGGCACAGAACTCGTGGACCTCGGCCGGCGTGGCGCAACGAGCCACGTTGGGGTTGACGCTAAAGCCGGCACTGCGCAGCCAATCGAGGAACTCGCGCTGGCTGTGGACGTGCAGCGGATCGGTATCGGCGATGGCGTAGATAAAGGTGGCCAGGTCGCGGCGCGCCGTGACCTTGGGATCCTTTTGGCGCAGACTGCCAGCGGCGGCGTTGCGCGGGGTGGCGAAGGGGTCGCGGCCCTCGGCATCGGCCTCTTCATTCAGACGTACAAAGCTGCCTTTGGGCATATAGACCTCGCCGCGCACCTCAATGGTACGCTCGCGGTCGGCGCCCATGTGGGCGAGCGCGGGCTCGGACAGGTGCATGGGCACGTCCTTGATGGTACGGACGTTGAGCGACACGTCCTCGCCCGTGGTGCCGTCGCCGCGCGTGGCCGCGCGCACGAAGGTGCCGTTTTGGTAGGTAAGTGCCACGCCCAGACCGTCGATCTTAAGCTCGCAGGTATAGGTGACGCTGCCGGCACCGAGGGCATCCTCAGTGCGCTGGAGCCATGCGTCGAGCTCGTCCAGATCCATGGCATCGTCCATGGAATACATGCGCGCCATGTGCGTGACCGGCGTAAACTGATCGCTCACGTAGCCGCCAACGCGCTGGGTATAGCTGTCGGGCGTCACCAGGTCGGGGTAGGTCGCCTCGATCTCCTGCAGCTCAACGAGCATTTTGTCAAAGGCGGCGTCCGTGATCTCGGGCGCATCGAGCATGTAGTAGCGATAGGCGTGGTAATCGAGCTCGTGGCGCAGCTCGGCCGCGCGCGCTGCCGCCTGGGCACGGGCGTCGGCCGGTGCGGCGGCATCCGCGCTCGCGGGCGTTTCGGTATCGATGTCCACGCCGTCCCCAAACAGGCTCGATTGCTCCATAGCGGCACTCCTTCGCTCGATTTCAAACGGATACTAGAGTACCACCGGTCGCAACGGGGCCGAATAGCCCTTTCGAACCGCACCGAATCGGCAGCCACCAGACCGGGGCGGATCGCGCGATCAAACCATGCTCTTATCAGC
>USIL01000252.1:0-2486 GCA_900554655.1 uncultured Collinsella sp. | reverse complement strand
CCATCTGCTGCACGCGGCGCGGTAGCTCCCAGCGCTTGGTGCCGGAGCAATCGATCACAGCCTTCTTGTCGATCTTGGCAATCGCCTTATACAGGCGCGTATTCTTGGCAAGCGAGTCGGCGATGATGAGGCAGACCGTTGTGGGGCTGGGACTCGCCATATACTCGACGAGCGGCTCCGAAACCGCCTTAGCGAGCTTTGAGCAGCCATCAAGGATTACCAGGCGAAACTCGCTGCCCATCGGAAAGGTGTTAAGCGATCCGATAATGGACTCGATATCGGGGTCCTTGGTCATGTCGCGCTCGTCGAGGTTGAACTCGACCATACCCGCCTTTTCCAGACGCGCTTTCATACGCGACGGCGTGATCGCGCTTGACTCCGTCGGTACCGACGATCAGATATGCCGGCAGCAGACCGGTTTCGGACATTGCACTCCCCTCCCGCAGGCCTTCGCATTCGTTCCGTGCCATTCTAGCCCAGGGGCCCACCACACGCCAACGACGTCGTCACGGTCGCTGGCATCGCATCGCAAAGCCATTCGCAGTCGGGGTGACGCTAATGTCGCCGTGTTCGATGGTGCACGCGAACACGCCGCCCGCTTCCTTAACGGCATCGATGCAGGCATCGGACGGATGGCCATATCGATTCCCCTCACCCGCGCTCGCGAGGGAAAGCTCAGGCTTCAGGACGTCCAGCAACTCGCCATCAACTGAAACCTTAGAGCCGTGATGCCCAAGTTTAAGGACATCGATATCCCCCACTTCCTGCACGAAATCCCGCTCTTGGTCGAGCTCGGCATCACCGGTGAGAAGTATTCGCAGGCCCTTGCCTTCCTGAACATAAGAGAGCAACAGGACAAGCGAGTCCTCATTTCCCTCGCCATCCACGGACTCGAATGGCCACATCACGCGGGCGCAAAAAGAGCCGATGTCGACCGTATCCCCACGGCGCACCTGCCGATACTCCACGCCAGGTCGGTTCAATACCTCGGCAGGGGCATCCTCCAGCGCATCGGCCGCCACGGCAATCGTTCCGACCGAAAACTGTTCGAGCACGGCAGGCAGACCACCCCAGTGGTCCTCATCCCAATGCGTCACAAAGACGGCATCGATATGGTACACGTTATTGCGAACCAACGCCGCCACCACACGCTCGTCGAGCCCACAGTCGACGAGCGCTACTGCGCCGCCCTGGCGGATAAGAATCGCATCGGCCTGGCCCACATCGAGCACCGTCACCGAAGGCGGAGCAAATCGATCCCAATAGACGTACGGAATCGCAGCCAAGAGCACCAGACATGCAAGCCCCACCGTCATAGGACGTGCACGGGGACGAGGCCACCAGACCAGCAGAACCGCCAGCAAACACGGCACTAGGTAAATCCACATGCTATCGGGCGGCACGCTCACGGATGCACCCGGCATGGCGGCAAACAGCTGCTCGAAGAACAGCGCGCAACGGGCGGCAATCACGGGCACAACGAGTGCCCAAGTCCGCAACGGTCCCACGAGCGAAAAGGGAGCCAGCACGATCGACACAGCGAGCAGTACGCTCACCACCGGACCGATGACCGCATTTGCCAGCGGAGCAATGAGCGAGAACGTACCGAAGGCAGGAATGGTAATGGGAAGTGTCGCCAGTTGCGAGCACAGCGTGACGGAAAGCATGCTGGCAACGCCCGATGGCACACCCAGCTCACCCAAAGCGTAGGTCGCATAGGGGCAAAAGCACAGGATGGCTAAGACGCTGGCGCATGAAAGCTGAAAGCCCATCTCGAACAGCACCGTCGGCCGCAGTAGTACAAAGATGGACATGGTTACGAAGAGTGCCGAAAGGCCGTGCCGACGACGCCCCGCGCCGTTTACGACAAGCGTCACGAACACCATGCAGCACGCGCGCACGGCCGAGGGGGACGCGCCCGTAAAGGCAGCGTGGCCCACAAGCGTTATCGCCAATATCGCCCGCTGAAGACCACGTGAGCACCGAGTCTTTTGCAATACACCCTCGATTACAAACCCCACGATAGCCAAATGACTGCCCGAGACGGCGATAAGATGCGCCGTTCCCGTTACCGAAAACCAGTCGCCCGCCGGCTTGGCGCGCAGCTCGGCCGAACGACCGCAGACGACACCGGCTATGAGCGCACGCGCCGGGTCGGTCGCAGGCGCGATGGATGCAAACAGCCCATTTCGCAGCCGAAGCAGCGGCCCCGGAGAACCCTCATCGACCGATAAAATCCGAACGGCTTTAACCTTGCGCACCTCGCCTCGGAGCACGCGCGATCGTCCATATGCATCGTTCTCAAAACGCGAAACGCGACCGATAACACGCACGTGCGCCCCGACCTTGAGCTCACGATCACACGATAGGCGAACCGTTGCCAAGTTCTTACCGTCCGCGCGTGCCTCGCAGGTATAGGAATACACGTCGTCGTTTATGGATGGATCACCCTGCACGACAAACTCGAGGCTGCTTGCCGCTCGACC
>USIL01000251.1:0-2500 GCA_900554655.1 uncultured Collinsella sp. | reverse complement strand
CCCAGCACACCAAACACGGCTGCGACCATATCTTCTTTATCGGCTTTTTGGGCGCGGGCAAATCGACGCTCGCGCGCAACGTCGGCACTATGTTCAAGCGGCGTTTTATCGATACCGACCGACTGGTCGTGCGCCGTTGCGGTAAGTCGGTAACCGAGATTTTTGAGACCGAGGGCGAGGGTCGTTTTCGCGAGCTCGAGACCTCGGCGCTCCGTTCGCTCCAAAGTGAGCGCAGCCTGTTGGTTTCGTGCGGGGGCGGCATTGTCGAGACGCCGGTGAATATTGAGCTGATGCACGAAATGGGTACGTGCGTGTACCTCGAGGGCGACTTTGAGGATTCGATTCGCCAGATTCGTCGGTCCGACACGCGCCCCGATTTCCGCTCGCCCGAGCATGCCGCGCGCTTGTTTGAGCATCGCCGTCCGCTGTATCGCCAGGCCGCCGACCTTACCCTTGATATTCGCAACAAGTCCTTCGAGGACGTTTCCTACCTTTGTGCCGAGATGCTTTTGGAGCGTGGGCTGCTATGATTCGCCGTCAACTGATCAATTTCCAAAACCGCAGCGTCGATGTCCGTGTCGGATTGGGTGCGTTCGATGAACTGTCGCGTATGTTTGCCTCGGCCGTGGGCAAGCCTAAGCGCGCGATGGTCGTTTGGAACACCGCCACATCCGAGCGTTTTGGTGAAGTCGTCGAGCATGCGCTGGTCGACGCCGGTTTTGCCGTGTCGCCGCTAGTCCTCGAGGTTTCGCCTGCTGGTGCCACGCTTGCTGATGCCGATGCTATCTTTGGCGCCCTGACTGCCAATGGCATTACCTGTGACGATCTGGTTGTCGCCGTTGGCGATGCCGCAACCTGCTCGGTTGTTAGCTGGTGTGCCAATCAGTGGTGCGGCCGCACCGAGTGCGCGTTGCTGCCGACGACCTTCGACGCCATGCTCACGGTCGCGACGACCATGAAGCCGCTCGTCGCTTCGTCGGCCAATGCGCTTCCCGCTATCGCGTTCCGTCCTGAGCCGGGCTTGGTCGTGTGTGACCTCGACCTTGTTCGCGAGGCGGACCCCGAGTACCTCAAGCTCGGCTATGTGGTACTTGTTGGTACCATGCTTTCGAGCAGCAAGTCCCGCTGGAATCAGTTTACTGAGACCGTTCCCGAGATTCTCGCGGGCGAGGAGGTCGCGCTCGTCAATGCAGTTCAATGGTCTCAGACTGCCCGTAAGGACGTACTGATGGCCACGAACCCGAGCGCCCGCCATGCGCTCGATTTTGGCAAGACGGGGGAGCGTGCCCTGCGCGCCTGCTTGGGCGATGCCGCTTCGCAGGTTCCTGCCTATCAGCTGTTATCCGAGGGCATGCGCTTTGAGGCGCGCCTAGCACATGATGCCTGCGACTTCGATATCGATTACGTCTTTGAGGTCGATGACTGCCTGGAGGACTTTGGTATCGAGGAACTTGCCTTCGATCTGGAGCCTGCCGTATATATCGAGGAGTTCCGCAAGCAGCAGTTCGCTCGCTCGAACCGCAGCATGTTGCCGCTGCCCGCGGCACTCGGCGCCATTCGTCTAACGAGCGTTGAGGACGAGGTTCTTGAGCGCCATGCTCACGCCTACTTGGCTTCTCGCAAAGAACTTCTCTAAGATTTATTGACATCCATCGTCTTTCGTATCATGTTGTGGGACGGGTTTCCAATCGGTTGCGGATCGCATGCGATTCCGACGTTCGGTTGAGACCCGTCCCGTCTTTATAGAGACAATAAGAAAGGAATCTGCATGTCTGAGATTGCTGCCGGTCCTGCCGGTCGTATCGAACGTGTCCGTGCCCTGATGGTCGAGCGCGGCTACGACGCTATCGTGGTACGCGACGAGGCCAATCTTCGTTGGCTCACGGGCGTGAAGGGCGTCTTCGACTACACCTTCGAGTTCCCGCACGCGGCGTTTATTACGGCTGACCAGTGCCTGTTCCATACCGACTCGCGCTACCTCAACAGCTTTGAGGAGAACACGCCCGCCGGCAGCCCCTGGGTCTACGACATGGACGAGGGCACCATCCCCGGTTGGGTCGCCGGCAAAATCGCGGCCAACAAGTGCCGCGTCTGCGCTGTCGAGGACGACATGCAGATCAACTTCTATCAGGGTATTCAGCGTGGTCTGGAGGATCGTTCCGTCGCCTGCATGCTGCCGCTGATGCATGCCGACATTCGCAAGATGCGCGCCATCAAGGACGCCGAGGAGATCGAGCTCATGCGCCATGCGCAGTCGATCACCGACGCCGCCTTCCAGCACATGCTCGGCTTTATTAAGCCTGGTATGACCGAGAAGCAGGTTCGCAACGAGCTCGAGAACTTTATGTTCGCCAACGGTGCCGACAGCCTGGCCTTCGGTTCCATCGTCGCGAGCGGCCCCAACACCGCCAACCCGCATGCCGTCCCGAGCGACCGTGTCATCGAGAAGGGCGATTTCGTTCTCATGGATTACGGCGCGGGCTACTGCGATTATCGTTCC
>USIL01000250.1:0-2504 GCA_900554655.1 uncultured Collinsella sp. | reverse complement strand
TAGGGGAGTGGTGCCGGGGCGTCGGGCTGCATCGCAAGGTCATGAGACGAACTTAAGACTGCTGGGAACGTGCTACCATTGCCGATAGCCTTAATCTTGTAAGAAGCGGAGGCCAGATTATGGGTTTTGCGGATCAGCAGCTTCAGCTTCAGGTACCGTATTCTCCTGACGACACGTTTAATGCCTTGAAGGCAGCTATGGAAAAGCTGCCTAAAGTAAAAGTTGATAGTGCATCGCCCACAACAAGAACAGTTGCAGCCGAGATTGGTATGAGCCTTTGGTCTTGGGGCGAAAATATCAGTATTTCGGTTGTTCCAGTTGAAGGCGGATCTGGCGTTACTGTCAAGTCGTCATCTAAGGTCAGGGCAAACGTATTAAACGGGGGCAAAAATGCAAAGAATATTGCCAAGATAGTCGATGCCCTATCGAAGGAGCTCGAGCGGTATCCGCAGGTTTCACAGACTATTGAGACGCTGGCGGATAGTGGTTGATGTAGTTGCAAGGCTTGAGAGGTTTGCAGCACTGCGTGAGAGTGGAGTACTTACCGAGGAAGAGTTTGCTGCAGAAAAGGCAAAAATCCTTTCGTAATCAGACACGATGGTTGGATTTGCATTCTATTATTGAACTTGTTTATACCAGGCTGAAAACATCGTGTGTAATAAAGGTGCGTAGTAGCCTCGTCTTGATTGGCGGATGTAAATAAACGGTGGAACGGCTGTAAAAGAGCCTTGCCACTGGGTAAAATCAGGATGTGCCGCGGAACCCGCTCCTCAGTCGGTCAACTTTGGAAGCGCGGGCAACGCAGGTACTATCGTCTAAAGGGCCGGGTGCGACCGGCCCTTTGCATGACTCCCTTCGCTATCCGTTACTGCTTATATTCCCGCCAGATCGAGTAGAGGTTCCGGACGATGCCGGTTACATACATCGAGAGGCGCAGGATTTCAAGAAACAAGTTCATAGGCTTCACCCCAATCGGAGATCGGAGCGTTGCCCGCAGGCGGATTCCGCGGCAGTCGTAATTCTACCTCACAGGCCGCGGCGGGAGACATCCTACCCGCCCCATGGCTTGGAGCAGTGTCGATCTAACGGGCAATCAAGCCTCTAGTTCTCTTTGAATTGAGCAAGCATCTGCCCGAAGAAGCTTAGTTCGGATGGCTCATAAATGATCGAACCGCCGTCCGCGGTCCTGTAGACCCCGCAGGGGAGGTAACGCCCGTCGGGGAGGACATAGAGGCTGGCTTCCTCCTTCAGTCCTACTGGAAATAGCGGAATCCCGTTTTCGTCCACTTGGAACTCGTCTATATTTGCGATCTTCCTCTCCATGATGCCTCCTGCCTTATTTCTTGAATGGCGCCTTAAAACAGGCAGCTCTCAATCAACTCTTTACCGCGCAGGGTGTCGACCCACTCCTGCGGGATGGCCTCGATACCGTATACCGTGCCGGCGAGGGCGCCGGCGACGGCTGCGGTGGTGTCGGTGTCGTCGCCCAGGTTGACGGCGGCAAGCACGCAGGCTTCGTAGCTGTTGGTGTTCACAAAGCACCAGGTAGCGGCTTTAAGCGTGTCACGCACGAAGCCGCCGGAACTGATTTCGTGCTCGGGCGCGCTTTTTAGCTGCAGCGCCCACGAGGGGAGCGCGCCGTTCATCACGTCCCTCATCAGCTCAACAAATATGATGCATGCGTCGGTCGACGTTCTGTGGGCGTGCGTAATCGCCGAGACTTTGCTGACCTCTTCGTCTGTCGCATCGGTGAACGCCAGGGGAGCGATGCGCATGAGCGATCCGTTGCCGTTGTCGCGTTCGCCGGAGCCTCCTTTGCCGGTGTGCAAGGCGCGGGCGGTTGTGCCGCCGTAGTCGAAAACGCCGTCGATCGTATACTCGCCACGGGCAATCCAGCTCACGAATTTGTCGCGCATGTCCTCGGTGTCAATGCGGCCGAGCTCTCTGATGGAGTCGCGGGTGGCGAGCGTCATAGATGTGTCGTCGCTCCAGGTGCCGGCGGGCTGCTCGTGCGTGCCGTAGCCGATCATGTCGGTGCATTCGAACGTGCCACGAGGTCTGAACTCGTAGGGAACGCCCAGCGCGTCACCGACGGCAAGCCCATAGATGCAGTCGCGCAGTGTTGTTTTCGGTCTGTGTGTCATGGAAAGCTCCTCTTTTCCCGGGTGATGTGGAGCGCCGTCGGGGGTATCGGTCGCAACGTGCTGCTATCCTTGCACTTCGCCATTAGTCGCTTCGTTGATGGCGCGGTACTCGGCACTCAGCTCGCGCGCCAGCTCTTCCTTGCTTGGAAGATACGGCAGGTATTTGGCGGCAAACACTTGGTCGTTGTCTTCGGGCAGCGTGTACTCGACGATCGAATCGCTTTTGTCCGCGCAGAGCACGATGCCTATGGGCGGATTGTCGCCTTCGTTCATGAGCTCACGCGTGTAGTAGTTCACATACATTTGCATCTGGCCCAGGTCCTGATGCGTAAGGTCATCGGTCTTAAGGTCGATGAGCAC
>USIL01000249.1:0-2516 GCA_900554655.1 uncultured Collinsella sp. | reverse complement strand
TCGATATTGGGGCGGGCGGCAACCTCAGCCTCGACGAGCTCGGAGAATGTAACACGGTCGACCGCCAGGGCGCCACCAGCGGGAACAGCAGCGCGATGGGCGCAGTCGAGCAGGACTGAACCCATGCGCTCAAGCTCGGCCTTCAGCAAACCAGCCGCGGAATCCGGACGGGTCGACTTAAACGAATTGGAGCAGACGAGCTCTGCCAGGTGATCGGTATGGTGAGCCGGGGAGCTCACCTGGGGGCGCATCTCGCACAGCTTTACGGCAAACCCGCGGTCTGCCAGCTGGATCGCGCATTCCGAACCCGCCAGACCGCCACCGATAACCGTCACCTGATCGAACTGCATCTGCAAACACCTTTCTAATTGACACGTTTTCCATTGTGACCGAAGGGCGTCTGGGCGTGAAGGGCAAACTTGGAGGGCGCATACCTTCCATCCATCATGCGCTCGATAAGGCCCTCGAGTTCAAGCGAACCCAAGAGTTTGAGTACGCCGACAGCATCGAGTGAGACGAGCGCCGCGATGTCGTCGACCTTGAGCGGCGAGGCGATGAGCGCATGCATCACGGTCTGCTGTGTTGGATTCAGGTCGGCAATGCCGGGAGCATCGGGGCGCGAGTAGCGCAGGGTGCCGTATATGCGAGAGATAGCCATCTCGATGGACTCCTCGTCGACAATGCAGCAGGCACCGTTCGCAATGAGGTAATTCGTGCCACGCGACTCGGGCGATAGGATCGACCCCGGCACGGCAAGAAGTTCGCGCCCCAAATCCATAGCAGCCTCGGCTGTAGAAAACGTCCCGGAAGGCATACCCGCCTCGGATACAAAGAGGGCTTGCGACAGGGCCGCGATCACGCGATTGCGACGCGGAAAGGCAAACTTGCGCGGACCCATGCCCCACGGAGAGATCGACACGACCGCGCCGCCCGTATCGAGCGTGCGCGTAATAAGCCCCGCGCTCGAACGCGGGTAGACCACGTCGGCGCCCGTCCCCAGCACCACGACGTGTTTGCCGCCGGCGTTGACCGCAGCCCAACCCGAGGCCTGGTCACAACCGACCGCGCCGCCCGAAACTACCGTCACTCCCGCATCAACCGCCACCTTCGCCGCAAGCTCTGCCACGGCAAGACCATACGGCGAGGCCTTTCGCGCACCGATGATGGAGAGCGCGGGCGTCGAAAGCGCCTCGGGGTTGCCGCGCACATAGAGCGTCTGAGGTACATCAGAAAGCTCCAAAACGGTCTCGGGATACAACGCGTCACCTGGATGCAGCTCGAAGGTCCCCTCAGCCATCATTGGTCCCTCCTTCCCTGGTACATCGCCGCCTCGAGCACGTGGTCCTGCGTCACCTGCTCGCTCTCGGCGACATCTGCGATCGTGCGCGCAATGCGAACAAGGCGCACGATGCCACGCCCTGTGAGATGCGTGCGCTTCGACAGGCCGAGCACACACTTCTCCGCCGCATCATCGAGCTCAAAGGTCGAAACGACGCCGTCAATGGACCGAGTCTCGTCATCCTCGGCCTCGGCATCCGCATCGTCCATGCGGGATTCGCGCCAAGCGCGAAAGGCGCGACCGCGCACAACGTAGTCACGTAACTCGGCCGACGACATGCCCTCCGCACCCTCGATAATCACTTGAGGGTCGGGACGGGTCACATCGATCATCATGTCGATACGGTCGGCCAAAGGACCGCGCAGTTTAGACCGATAGCGCTCGACCATCGCCGCCGAGCAGCGACACGGCACCTCGCGATCGCCCAAAAAGCCGCAGGGGCAGGGATTGCTCGCAGCCAGCAGCTGAAAGCGCGACGGGAAGGTAAAAGCCCCGTCGACGCGTACGATCCTCACGTAGCCGCGCTCGATGGGCTGACGCAGCGTCTGCAGCACGCCAGTGGGAAACTCGGCAAGCTCGTCCAAAAAGAGCACGCCGCCATGAGCAAGGCTGATCTCACCCGGGTGCACCGGGCGCCCGCCGCCAATGAGGCCAGCCGTTGAAATACTGTGATGGGGGCTTCGAAACGGCCGATGCCCCGCCAACAAGCCATCAATGTTCTCACCCAAAACCGAATGGATGCACAGTGCCTCCTGCTGATCCTCAACGGAAAGCTCGGGCAGGATGCCGGTCATACGGCGTGCGAGCATCGTCTTGCCCGATCCCGGAGACCCGATCATGAGCAAGCCGAGTTCTCCTGCCGCCGCAAGCGCCATGCCGCGTTTAGCGACTTCCTGCCCCAGCACGTCTGCATAGTCGAGCTCGGGCTCAAAGGTCGCCTCGACACCCTCGGAATCCAAGTAGTGCCGTGCGGCATCGCCCATGCCGTGAGCAAGCTGAGACAGATGGTCGATAAAGCCGCAATCTACGCCCGCGAGTGGCACATGCTGGTCGGACCTGCCGGCGATAAAAGACAGCCCCATGTCGCGAGCCAATAGCTGAAACGCCACCTCGCCTTTGACAGGAAGCACCGTGCCGTCCAAGCCGAGCTCGCCGGCGATAAGACAACGATCAAGGT
>USIL01000248.1:0-2533 GCA_900554655.1 uncultured Collinsella sp. | reverse complement strand
GCGCGCGCTGCATGGCCTTCTCGTGCGGGTCGCGCGCCACATAGATCGGCTCCATGGTGCGCGGATCCACGCCGGTGTAGTACATGCACGTCGACATGGTGGACGGCGTGGGGTAGAAGTCCTGCACCTGTTCGGGCATGTAGCCCATGTCTCTCACGGCCTCGGCAAGGTCCACAGCTTCCTTCATGGTTGAACCGGGGTGGCTCGAGATCAGATACGGCACCACGTACTGCTTGAGTCCGTATTCGCGGTTCAAGCGTTCAAATTTACGGCAGAATGCGTCGTAGACGGCGCGGCTCGGCTTGCCCATCACAGACAGCACGGCGTCGCTCACGTGCGCGGGCGCTACGCGCAGCTGGCCCGAGACATGGTGTTCCAGCAGCTCGCGCAAAAACTCGTCCGAGGCATCGGCCATGGTGTAGTCAAAACGGATGCCGCTGCGGACGAAGACCTTCTTGACGCCCGGTAGCTGGCGCAGGTCGCGCAGCAACTGCGTGTAGCCGCTCTCGTCGACCACCATGTTCTTGCATACGCTCGGCCACAGGCAGCGCTTGTTCTTGCACACGCCGTGCTTGAGCTGCTTGTCGCAGGCAGGGCGGCTAAAGTTGGCCGTTGGTCCACCCACGTCGTTGATGTAGCCCTTAAACTCGGGGTCGCGCGTGAGCAGCTCGGCCTCGCGCATGATCGAATCGTGGCTGCGCATCTGCAGCACGCGGCCCTGGTGGAAGGTGAGCGCGCAAAACGAGCACTCGCCAAAGCACCCGCGGTTGGAGCTAATGGAAAACTTGATCTCGGCAAAGGCCGGCACGCCGCCTGCCGCGTCGTAGTCGGGATGCCAATCGCGTGCGTAGGGGAGTTCGGCCACCTCGTCCATCTCGTCGGTGGTGAGTGTCGCCGACGGCGGGTTCTGCACCACATAGACGCTGTTGGGGTAGGGCTCTACCAGGCGATGCCCGGTGATGGGGTCCATATTCTGCTGCTGCACGTTAAAGCTGCGCGCGTAGTTGAGCTTGTCGGCGGTAAGGTCGTCCCAGCTGGGCAGCAGATCGTAGTCGTAGACCTCGTCGAGCGAGCCTGTGCGGTAGACGGTGCCGTTGATATAGGTGATCTGATCGACGGGCAGTCCCGCGTCGAGCGCGTCGGCGATCTCGACGATCGCGTGCTCGCCCATGCCGTAGATGAGGATGTCGGCGCCCGAGTCGAGCAGTACCGAGCGCTTGAGCTTGTCCTGCCAGTAGTCGTAGTGGGCCAGGCGGCGCAGGCTCGCCTCGATGCCGCCGATGATGATGGGGGCGTCCTTGAACGTCTGGCGGATGAGGTTGCCGTAGACCGTGACGGCACGATTGGGACGGTGCCCCTCCTCGCCACCGGGGGTATAGGCGTCGGTGTGGCGGCGGTGCTTGGTCACCGAATAGTGGTTGACCATGGAGTCCATGTTGCCGGCGCTGACGAGAAAGCCCAGGCGCGGCTCGCCGAGCACAGTGATGCTGGCGGGGTCAGTCCAGTCGGGTTGACAGATGATGCCCACCTTGTAGCCGTGCGCGTCGAGGACACGGCTGATGATGGCCATGCCAAAGCTGGGATGGTCCACGTAAGCATCGCCGCAGACGTAGACAAAGTCGCACTGGTCCCAGCCGCGCGCATCCATGTCGGCCCGGCTGACGGGGAGAAACTTATCGCGGCCCGGGCGCCAGGGGCGGACGGGCGCAGCCGGGGTATGCGTGGGGCGCGAATCTTGGGCCTTGCCGCCACGCTTTTGCTGCCGGCCGCGCTGGGCATGCTTGCCATGCTGGTTGTGCTGAGCGTCCTGGGGCTTTTTTGCCACGATTCCTCCCGTTGTTAGTATGCTGCACGTAATTGTAACCAGTCTTTTTGGGACGGGGCTAAAAAGACTGGTGGAGTACACGAGGTGTCGGGCGTCGGCGCCGTACCCGCCGTTTGTTTCCAGACTGTGTATCTGCGCGTTGGAGAACCCGTCTCGCGCGCACGCCATGTTGTCAATGGGTTACAGTATGAACGGCGGCTATGTCTCCGCCAACGCACGAGAGGGTCGTCAACAAGGAGGACGCACGACGATGCAGCGTGCCAAACAGATATCGGAGTCTATTGAGCTGGGCATCATCTTGGCGCTCGCCGGTGGCTTTATGGATGTGTATTCGTACATTGGGCGCGACCATGTTTTCGCAAACGCGCAGACGGGCAACATCCTGCTCGTGGGCGTGAGCATCTCGGAGGGCAACTGGGCGCTGGCGGGACGCTACTTCTTTCCCGTGGTGTCGTTTGCCGTGGGCATTATGCTTGCCGACCTGGTGCACGAGCGGTTTGGCAGTGTGATTCACTGGCGTCAGGTGACGGTGTTTTTTGAAGCCGTTATCTTGCTTGGCGTGAGCTTTATCCCCGGTGGCGGTTACAACCTGCTCGCCAACTGTCTCACGTCGTTTGCCTGCGGCATGCAGGTTGAGAGCTTCCGCAAGATCCACGGTCACGGCATCGCTACGACCATGTGCATCGGCAACTTGCGCAACGCGCTGCA
>USIL01000247.1:0-2547 GCA_900554655.1 uncultured Collinsella sp. | reverse complement strand
TTACCGACAATGCCAATGCGGTCGCCCTCGCCCACGCCGAGCGTCACGCTATCGAAAATATGCTTGGTGGGAAACTCTAGGCTGATGGAATCGCATCCCAAAAGAATCGCCATATGCCCTGCTCCTTCGTAGAAATTCAACGTTGTCCATGATAGCGAAAACCACCACAAAGGGGACAGGCACCTTCGTGGTGGTCGTTTCGGTCGCAGAGCAAAAAGGCGGGCCATCTCGCAAAAGAGATGACCCGCCTCTCCAATCAGTCCCGCGGCAACCGTGGCCACCGTGGGCCTCAAGCATGTCCCGGACTAGGAGAACATGCCGGTGAGGTAATCATTCAGCCGCTTATCCTTGGGCCGTTGGAAAATCTCGTCGGTCTCGTCGTACTCGACCATATCGCCCATGTAGAAGAATGCCGTACGGTTGGACACGCGCGACGCCTGTTCCATGTTGTGCGTCACGATGACGATGGCGCGGTCGGCAACGATCGATGACATCAGGTCCTCAATCGCCAGCGTCGAGATGGGGTCGAGCGCCGAGCAAGGCTCGTCAAACAGGATTACGTCGGGGTTGAGCGCCAGCGTGCGCGCGATGCACAGGCGCTGCTGCTGTCCGCCCGAAAGCGCATAGGCGCTCTTGTCGAGCTTGTCCTTGACCTCGTCCCACAGCGCCGCGCCGCGCAGACTCTCCTCGACCATGCGGTCGAGCTCGTCGCGGTCGGTGATGCCGTGGCGCTTGGGCGCAAACGTGATGTTGTCGCGAATGGACTTGCGAAAGGGGTTGGGCTGCTGGAACACCATGCCGATGGAGCGACGCAGCTCGTACGTGTTCTCGGTCTTGGTGTTCACGTTGCGCCCGCGGTAGTTGATCTCGCCCTCCACGCGGCAGCCGCGAATCTCGCGATTCATAAGGTTGAGGCTGCGCAAAAAGGTCGACTTACCGCAGCCCGAAGGCCCGATGAGCGCCGTGATCTCGCCCTTATGAAAGCCGAGCGACGTGTCGTGCAGCGCGTGGTGGTCGCCATAGTACACGTTGACGTCCTTGGTGGAGAGCACGACCTCGTCGCTCACGGCCTTGCCGCTCACACGAACGCGCTTCTCGCTCTCCCCCACGCTCGACAGAAAGTCCTGGGTCTCGGACGTGGCCGCTTCGGTTGCGGGCGTTGCTTTCATCTCGCTCATTCGGCCGTCATCCTCCTTGCCAGTTGCTTGCCCACGATACGGGCGACTACGTTAAACAGCAGCACGCAGATCATCAGCAGTGCCGCGGTGCCCCAGACGATCTGCTGAGCCTCGGGGCTGCCCTCGCCGTAAATCTTGTAGATGTGCACAGCGAGCGACTCACCGGGGCGGAACACGTTCCAGGCGCAGGTGGGGCTCGACAGGTTAAAGCTCAAGAAGTTCAGGCGAACCGGCGAGCTCATGCCCGAGGTAAAGAGCAGTGCCGCGGCCTCGCCAAACACACGGCCGGCCGAAAGCACGATGCCGGTCACGATGGCGGGCATGGCCTCGGGGATTAGGATATGCAGCGTGGCCTCCCAACGGGTGAGGCCCATGGCCAGGCACGCATCGCGCTGGGCCTGCGGCACGTCCTCGAGCGCCTGTTGGATCACGCGCACCAGGATGGGGATGTTAAACATGGTGAGCGCGACGGCGCCGGAGATGATGGAGTACTTCCAGCCCAGCTGCACCGAGAACACCAGAAAGCCGAACATGCCGACGACGATCGAAGGCAGCGAGGACAGCGTCTCGATGGCGGTGGAAGCGATGTCGCGGATAGGGCCGTTCGGCGCGTACTCAACCAGGAAGACCGCTCCGCCCAGGCTGATGGGTACCGAGATGACCAGAGTGATCAGCAACAGGTAGAACGAGTCGAACAGCTGGTAGAGCACGCCGCCCTGGGTTCCATTGGCGCGCGCGGGCTGCGTGAGAAATCCCGGCTGGAACAGCGTCGAGATGCCCTCGAACAAGATGTAGGCCACCATGGAGACGACGATGAGCATGACGATGGCGACGATTGCCGTCAGCACGCCCGTGGCGATGCGGTCCTGCTTTTGGACACGCCCGAGTCTCGCCTCGTCGATATGGATGCGCGTGCTAGCCACGAGCCTTCGCCCCCTTGCGGCCAATGAGATGGATGATCAGGATGAAGATGAGGCTCATGCCCATCAGCAGCAGGCCGAGTGCCCACAGAACATCGTCCTGGGCCGAGCCCTCGGCATAGACCGCCATGGACGTGGTGAGCGTGGTGGTGATGGTGGACGCCGGCGACAGCAGCGACGTCGGCATGGCCTCGATGCCGCCGATAACCATGCGCACGGCGAGCGTCTCGCCAAAGGCGCGGGTCATGCCAAGGATGACCGCGGTCATGAGCGACGGCATGGCGGACTTGAGCACCACGTGCCAGATGGTCTGCCAGCGGGTATAGCCCAGCGCAAGCGAACCTTGGCGATAGCTGTCGGGCACGGCGCGCAGACCATCGACCGAAAGGGTGGTCATCGTCGGCAGGATCATGACGGCCAGCACGATGGCGCCAGGCAGGATGCCCAGG
>USIL01000246.1:0-2554 GCA_900554655.1 uncultured Collinsella sp. | reverse complement strand
TTTGTCCACGGGGTATAGAGCTAACCCCTCAAACAGCCCAAAACGCCTATTTCGATGCGCGCTCGGCCGCCTCGATCACGTGTTTGGCGAGGATCGCCGTCGTCACAGCGCCCACGCCGCCCGGCACGGGCGTGATGGCGTTAACGACCGGCTCCGCAGCATCAGAATCGACGTCACCCACCAACTTGCCAGCGGCCTCGTCCCAATTAATGCCAACATCAATGATCGTCTGGCCCTCTCGAACCGCATCCACGTCAATCGTACGCGCGCGTCCAACGGCGGCAACCACAATGTCGGCAGCACGGCACTCGGCAGCAAGGTCGTGCGTATGCGTATGGCACGTCGTCACTGTGGCATTGCGAGCCGTAAGCATGGCGGCAACGGGACGGCCAATCACCAGCGACCGACCAACGACCGCGACCTTGGCCCCATCCAGCTCAACGCCGTAATGATCCAGCAAAGCAAGCACGGCTTCGGCTGTGCAGGGGGCAAAACCCTCGCCGCGCCCCGAAAGCGTGGTGAGCAGCGAAGCCGGCGTCATGGAGTCAACGTCCTTGGCAGGATCGAGTGCCGCGGCAACCGCGTCCTCGTCAAGGCCGGCGGGCAGCGGGCGGAACATCAAACAGCCATGAACAGCCGAATCGGTATTGATGTCCTCGATGGCCGCCAACAGCTCGTCCTGCGAAACATCGGCGGGAAGCAAAACGCGGCGAGCCTCAATGCCAACCTTTTCGCAGCGCTTGAGCGCACCGCGCTCGTAGGATAGGTCGTCCTCGCGTTCACCCACGCGCACGATAGCCAGCGTCGGCACAACGCCGCGCTCGCGCAAAGCCACGCAGCGAGCAGCAAGTTCCTCAGTCAAAGCGCGAGCAACGGGGGCACCCTTCAGCAGTTCAGCCATGGCTATCCCCTCTTCCTAGCTGCGTCGGCGGCGCGGCGCGCCAGCGCATCGGCGCGCGGCAACCACATGTCGAGCAACTCATCACACGCCGTCTCGAGCTCCTCAGCACGAGCGCGATCCTTCATAGACGTGGTGTTCGCAAAGAGCGTCAAGCTCGCGCCCTGCATAGCGGAACGGCAGAACACGGCGCCGCACGCCACATCGGACAGCAGCTGACGCGAACCCTTGTCGGCCATGTCCTCGAGCAGCGCCAGTGCACGCCCGCAGGCATCCATAATGCGATACGGCGGCATAGCGGCCACATGCAGCGCATCCTGAATCGCGGTCGCTCGAGCCGGATCGCCACGCGGAATACCGTACGCCGCGGACACCTGCCCATATGCACGAACGTCCTCGGCAACCAACTCGACAAGCTCCTGGGCCAACTCATCTGCCTGGGCAAATGCGCGCGTCAGGTCATCCGCGCGATCGGCAAGCGCAGGATTGGTCGCACCATAACGAGCGACCATTCCACAAAGCGAGGCGCCCAGCGCGCCCACAAAGGCGCTCGCGCTGCCACCGCCGGGAACCGGCTCGCGTGCGGCAAGTGCCTCGGCAAACTCTCGACAGGTTTTATCCATCATCTCTTGGCTCATACGCACGCACCTTCAAGTCATATACATCGGTCAGGCGGCAACCGCCGACCAACCGCATCGAACACGTAATGGTGCTAAGTCTAGCCCATAAGCACATGGGCGTCAGCGCACCTGGCCATCGCGGATTTCTATGGCACACGATAGGCCATGCCAACGCAAACATGGGACACATGGCCCACGTTTCGAGACTCCCGGGCAGCGGCAACTGGGGCATACATATAGGTAAGGAGCCCCATGTTGGGGCAACGCTCATCACGGCACCGGACGACGAATGGAGGAATCACCGCACAGCAAACAAAGTGATCATGTGCACGCGCAACCGCCGCCCCAGCGATCCGCGGCACACGATGTCCCTGGCAGACAAGGAGGACACCACCATGAAGAAAAAGACCCTATCGATCCTTTCCCTTTGCGTCGCCCTCTTTGCCGCATTTGCCCTTGTCGGCTGCGGCGGGAGCGCATCGGGCGGAGGCGGCAGCACCGCCAAGAGCGAAAGCAAGGAAAAGGCCCCCGTCGCCAAGAAGACCGACTTTATCTGGTTTAAGGTCGAGATGCCCGAGGGCGTCGGCGTAAGCGACTCCGCCGGCAAGAATGCCGACAGGGTCCAGCTCACCTTCCCCGAAGACGAGAACGCCTCGGCCGATCGTTTTATCCCCGTTTGGAAAAAAGCGCTGACTGCCGAGGAATCCCACGCCGACCAGGCGGAAAAGAAGGGGGATACGTTCCAGTGGAAGGATGGCGGGTCCGTCGAGTATAACGGCAGGACGTGGCTCGTCGGAACGTACGAGGACAACAGTGGCATCACAACCCTCCTCTTTACCGACGTTGAGCCGGGAAGCGTCTACGTCCTCATCTCGAACTTCGACCAGCACAAGAAAGAAGCCGAGGCGCTCCTCAACTCCATCGAGTTCCCCGATGACATGGCAGAGGCAGTTTCCGAGGCACGCGAAGTCGAGATTTCGAGCATCGAGATCAAGTAACGGGACACCCGCACGCGCCTACGCGCACCAGCGCGCAT
>USIL01000245.1:0-2555 GCA_900554655.1 uncultured Collinsella sp. | reverse complement strand
CGCTCGCTCGCGACCTGGGCCGCGCTTGCGATAGCGCCGCGCATATTTCCGCGCTGCGCCGCACGGCCTCCGGTGTTGTTTCCATTGGCGCTTGTCATGCGGTCGAGGAGCTTTCTCCCGAGTCCGCGGCTGGCTTTGCCCTGGATCCCATTGCGGCCCTGGGCGCCACGCGTGTTGACTTGCCGGGCAATCTTGCCGACGACCTGCTCTGCGGCCGACGCATTCCCGTTGAGCGTGCGCTTGCCGATTTCGATTCCGCGAAGGCGCCTTTTGCGTTGGTGCTCGATGGGGGACTCAAGGCGCTTGCCCGCATTGAGGGCGGCCGCTTTGTCATGGAGCACGTGTTTCCGCAGGCAATCGGCGGTGTTCGATGATGTTGTCCGCTCGTGAGCTTGCGCGTATCTTTTTCGAGGGCGAGTCGGACGAGGCCCGCATCGTCACTGCCGATGCGTTTGATGAGTGCGAGCACTTGGGTGCTGCATCGATTGCCATCGGCGTGTTCGATGGTGTGCACCGTGGACACCAGGAACTCATCGAAGCGCTTGTCCGTGATGCCCGTGCCCATGACTGTAAGGCTGTCGTGGTCACTTTCGATCCCGACCCGGACGTTGTGGTGAGTCCTTCGCCCGCTCAAAAATTGATGACGACGGCCGACCGTCTACATGCCTTGGCTCAGACCGGGGTCGATGCGGTGGTGGCCGTTCCCTTTACGCCTGAGGTTGCGGCACTCGACCATGTCGGTTTTTTCGCACTGCTATCACGCGTGGTCTGCATTCGTTCGATTCGCGTTGGCAGCGACTTTAGGCTGGGTCGTGGCGGTGCTTCTGGTGTTGACGAGATGCGCACCTGGGGTGCCGAGCGCGGCGTTGACGTATACGGGCACGACCTGCTTTGCGAGGGCGGTGAGGCCATTTGCGCCACCCGCATTCGTCATGAGCTGGGACAGGGCCATGTGGAGCTTGCTGCTGAGTTGCTCGGCCGCCCGTATATGCTGCGTGGCGGTGTTATTCGTGGCCGTCACGAGGGTTCTGACATGGGCTTTCCCACGGCTAACCTGCAGGTTCCCGACGGCATTCAGGTGCCTGCCGATGGCGTGTATGAGGGCCTGGTGCTCGTCGATGACACCGTATGGCCTGCTGCCGTTAACGTCGGCCTGCCGCCGACGTATGCCGACGATGCCGCTTCATCGCATCTCGAGGCTAACTTAATTGGTTATACGGGCGACCTGTACGGCGCTTCCGTTTCGCTGGCGTTTACGCGCTGGCTGCGTCCCTCGCGTGTGTTCGATTCGCTGGATGAGTTGATTGCGACCGTCGAAGGTAATATCGAGGACATTCGTCACAACTTGGGTGAGCAGGGGGTGGGCATCCGTGATTAGCGATGAGGAAAAAGACCAGGTACGCGCTGCGTCCGACCTAGTTGCCATCGTGCAGGAAACGGTTGAGCTCAAGCCCCGCGGCCATGAGTTTTGGGGTTGCTGCCCCTTTCATGGCGAAAAGACGCCGTCCTTCCACATTATCCCCGCCACACAGGTGTGGCATTGCTTTGGCTGCGGCGAGGGTGGCGACGTCTTCACCTATATCATGAAGCGCGAGAACTTGAGCTTTCCCGAGTCAATCCGTTACTTGGCCGATCGCGCGGGTATTGAGCTGCATGACACCGGAGATCGCCGCGAGCGCGGTACCAAGCGTGCCCGCATCTACGATCTGTGTGCCGAGACCGCCCAGTTCTACCACACCATGCTTATGCGCGGTAAGGACGGCCGTCCACGCGAGTACTTTGCCAGCCGTGGTATGGGTGGCGACGTCTGCCGCCGCTACTGCCTGGGCTTTGCACCGGGCCGCAACGCGCTGGTGTCGCACCTGTCCCAGGCGGGTTTTACCCCGCAGGAGATGATCGACGCCAACGTTGCCGTTAGCCGCGGGCGTGGGCAGCTTGCCGATCGCTTCTACGACCGCGTGATGTTTCCCATCTTTGACGAGCAGGGTCACAACATTGCCTTTGGCGGGCGCATCATGGGTGACGGCCAACCCAAGTACCTCAACACCGCCGAGACGAGCGTGTTCCACAAAAAGCGAAACCTCTATGGCTTTAACTGGGCCAAGGAGTTTATCGTCGCGCAGGATACGGCCATCGTGGTGGAGGGCTATACCGATTGCATCGCCTGCTGGGAGGCGGGGATCAAAAACGTTGTCGCCACGCTGGGCACCGCGCTCACGGAGCATCACGTCAAGACGCTCACCCGCTTTGCCAAGCGCATCGTGTATATGTTTGACGGAGACGCCGCGGGCCAGAAGGCCGCCCGTCGCGCGATTCAGTTTATCGAGCAGGATTCGATGGACCTTCGCTGCGTGGTGCTGCCCGACGGCAACGATCCCATGGAGTTCATCACGGCGCACGGCGGAGAGGAGCTGCAGAAACGCATTGACGCTGCCGAACCGCTCATGGACTTCATGTACCGTTCGCTGCAGGAGTCGAGTGACATCACCACGCCGGGCGGTCGTGCCAAGGCACTCGAGGATGCGCTGACGCTCATCTATCCGCTGCGCGACAGC
>USIL01000244.1:0-2563 GCA_900554655.1 uncultured Collinsella sp. | reverse complement strand
GTGAAACGATTCGCAAGACTGTTAAACAGGAAGGCCGTTTCGTTCGTCAGTCCGGCGGTCGCGGTCAGTACGGCCACGCCGTCATCAAGCTCGAGAAGATGGAGGAGGGCTTCGGCTACGAGTTCGTCAACGCTATCGTCGGCGGCGTCGTGCCCAAAGAGTACATCCCGTCCATCGACAAGGGCATCCAGGAGGCCCTGAACACCGGTGTTATCGCCGGCTTCCCGGTCCTCGACGTTAAGGTCACCCTGTTCGACGGTTCTTACCACGAGGTCGACTCCTCCGAGGCCGCCTTCAAGATCGCCGGTTCCATGGCTATCAAGGACGCCCTCAAGAAGTCCGATCCGCAGCTGCTCGAGCCGATCATGGCTGTCGAGGTTGAGACCCCCGAGCAGTACATGGGCGACGTTATGGGCAACCTCTCCGGTCGCCGCGGCAAGATCGAGGGCATGGAGGATCGCAAGAACAGCAAGCTCATCCGTGCCAAGGTGCCGCTGGGCGAGATGTTCGGTTACGCTACCGACCTTCGCTCCCAGACCCAGGGCCGTGCATCCTACACGATGCAGTTCGACTCTTATGAGCCCGCGCCCAAGTCCATCGTGGACGAGGTCATGAGCAAGAACGCCTAAGTTCGAGCTCCCTGTTACGTAATCCGCGAGAACATCTCTCGCACTCTTTGGAGGTTTAAGTTGGCTACCCAGAAGATCCGCATTCGCCTCAAGGGCTATGATCACGAGGTCGTCGATCAGTCCGCGAAGCTCATCGTCGAGACCGCTCAGAAGACCGGCGCTCGCGTTTCCGGTCCTGTCCCCCTGCCCACCGAGCGCAACCTGTACACGGTTATCCGCTCGCCGCACGTGAACAAGGACTCCCGTGAGCAGTTCGAGATGCGCACCCACAAGCGCCTCATCGACATCCTCGACCCCACCTCGGGCACCGTTGATTCGCTCATGCGTCTCGACCTCCCCGCTGGCGTCGACATCGACATCAAGCTCTAAGCGATATCGCTCATAGCTTAAAGGGCCCCGCTGCCGTAACGGCAGTGGGGCCCTTTTGTTTTGAATGATGGTTTGGACTGCGGGGTAATGCTGCCGAGTAGGTGGTTGCGGCGCCCTATTCGCTCATGGGACGCAGCGATGCCTCCTCAAAATGGAAAGATCGAAAGCCGTCTTCCGTTTCGATGCACGCGCGACCAAAGCCATCGACCGTTTTAAAGATGCCACGCGCCAGCTCGTCACCGACAGGGGAACGGGCGATAACGGTTTCCCCTATCCAATTGAGGTGAGCTACATAATCATCGTGGACGGGCGCGAGCGGTCCGGCGTCTTCTTCCATGGCGTTGAGGCGTTCTGCCCACGCATCTACAGCGTTCACGACTGCGTGATAGACCTGTTTGAGTAGCACATCGACGGCGGGAACGTTCTCGTTGAGATACGAGAGACCGATTGCGGGCAGGCCGCCATCGGGAACCTCCGCGGGCACATAGTTCACGTTGACGCCGATGCCACAGACCGCAAAGGGGCTGCCTTCGTTATCGCGTGCGGCCTCGACCAGAATGCCGCCGAGTTTGCGTCCACTCGCGACCAGGTCGTTGGGCCATTTGAGGCCAATCTCGTTTGCAAGACCCTGCTTTTCGAGTGCTTCGAGCACCGCTAGGCCGCTGACAGCGGCAAGACCAGAGTACTTTGCGGGATTAACGCATGGACGCAGGACAATCGAAAGCAATAGGTTGCCGGCGGTTGAGTCCCACTTGTGCCCGCGCCGACCGCGTCCTGCTGTCTGAGCCCGGGCGGCAAGTCCTGTGCCGTGCGGCGCCCCCTGTTTTCCTGCTTCGAGCAGGTCATCGTTGGTCGATCCGGTTACGTCGACCACTGTTAAACGTAAATCCATAACAGCTGGTACCTCCTAAGGTAATAAGGCAATCGCGTAATGGTGTCGAGAGATAGACACAATGTGAAGCCTTTGTCGCATTTGGACAATTTAATGTTAACACGTCAACAATGACTGAAATGCGTTATCCTCTCTTGGTCGATGTAAACACGTCAACAACTCAAAGGAGGTTAGTGATGGGTTTCACGATTCTTGGAACAGGTTCGGCACTTCCTGAGCGCAGTGTTTCCAATGACGAGCTGTCTGAGTTCCTCGATACCTCGGATGAGTGGATTTTTACTCGCACCGGTATCAAGAGCCGTCACGTCTGCACCACCGAGTCACTTGACGACCTTGCCGTAGCGGCGAGCGAGCGGGCACTCCAGGTGTCCGGAATCGACGCGAGCCAGCTGGATCTAATCGTCTGCTCGACGACGACGGGTGACCACCTTGTTCCCGCTGAGGCGTGTGCCGTTGCTGAGCGACTAGGCGCGACGTGCCCTGCCTTCGATGTCTCGGCGGCTTGTGCCGGCTTCGTATTTGCGCTCGATGTCGCCGAGGGCTATATCGCCCGCAGCCGTGCCGAGCGCGTGCTTGTTGTTGCTGCCGAGCAGATGACGCGCGCGCTCGACTGGACCGACCGTGCCACCTGCGTGCTTTTTGGCGATGGGGCAGGCGCCGCAGTGATTGAAGC
>USIL01000243.1:0-2566 GCA_900554655.1 uncultured Collinsella sp. | reverse complement strand
TCTGGAACCGTCGTATCGGCTCTTTGCGCGCCTTGCCATGCATTGTCTGGGCGAGCCGGCGACCAGGATTCGCAAGAAGCTTCCCGTGCGCGAGCTGTCGCGGTACTCGCTGCGCGACGATTTGGAAGGGGAGGGCGAGCGCCTGTTCCAGGCCGGCGAGGTTGAAGCCGTTGATACCATCGACCATATCGAGATTCGCATGTTTGGTGCGTTCCGCGCCGAGCGCGACGGGTTTCCCATCACGGACAAAATGTGGCGCCGCAAGAAGGCGGCGACACTTGCCGAGCGGCTTGCGCTGGGCATGGATGCACTCGTCGATCGTGAGACGCTGGCCATGGAGTTGTGGCCCCATGCCGAGTTCAATAGCGCCCGCAACAACCTGTACTCGACGATATCGCGCTTGCGGTCGGCTTTGGGGCCGACGCCGGATGGCAAGTCGTGTGTGCTCATCCAAAATGAATGCATCGGACTCAACGGCGACTACGTCAAGACCGATGTACGGCTGTTTGACCAGATAAGCCGTGAGATTTTGGGAAATCGCACGGGTGCGCGCGGACCCCATTTAGTTGAGCTGTGCCTTAAGATTGAGCAGCTTTATGCCGGACCGCTGTATGTTCCCAATGGCTGTAATCCCACCTACTTTTTGCGTATGCGACGCATTATACAGTCAAAGTACATCGATTGCATGATTAAGGGAGCAAATGCCGCTCTAGAAGAAAACGATCTGCAGTCGGCGATTTGGCTGGCGGAGTCGGGGCTTCGGCAGGAAACGGCGCGTGAGGATATGGTGCGCTGCGCCATGCGCGTCTACAGTGCGGCGGGGCGGCGGCGCGATATCGTCGAGCTGTACAGCGGGCATATGCACCATCTGAGGGAGCAGGTCAATGGCGTGCCCGAGCCCGAGACGCGGCGTCTATACGAGCGCTTGGTGGAGGGTCGGCTCAACCGCGTGCTGGTCGAGCGATAAAAAACGGGCGCCCGAAGTACTTGGGCACCCGTAAGCTTGCTATATGTTGGCTCGCCGGATCATTGGCTCTTAGACGAGCTTGATCTTCTCGATGTCCTTGCGCGAGGACTCGCGATACAGCGAGAACTTGCGGCCGATGACCTGGACGACCTCGGCGTGGCAACGCTCAGCGAGCTCTTCGGCGGCCTCGCGGGCGGAAAGACTAGAGCCATCGAGCACGGAGCACTTAACGAGCTCGTGCTTCTCCAGGTAGGCGACCGTCTGCTCGACGGTGCCCTCGTTGACGTCGGACTTGCCGATGATGATGGCGGGGTTGAGGTGATGGGCCATGCTGCGAAGCTGCTTGACCTGGGCTCCTGTCAGTGCCATGGGTTCTCGCTTTCTATGTATGGGGCGCCCCGCGACGGGGCCTTAATCTACGTGAGCTGTCCCACGATAGCGCAGGAACGGCGCAGTGTGGAGCGCGTTTGCCCAGTTCAAAAAGAATGCGGATGCCGAGTGAGTGGGCGGTGCGGGCTGCGAATAGGCTATGAGCTGGGTGCAGAGACCGGCTTCCATGCAATAAACGCCCAACGAACCTTGCGGACGTGGTCGAGCATGTAGCGCCCCTGCGGCACGCCCTTGGAGCCCGGCTCACCGGCATGGGGATTCTCGATCATGTGTTGAGCGATGTAGTCGCGCAGACGGTCGACCTTATCCTCGTTGCCATGCTCGAGCATACGGGAAAAATCCGCCACACCTGCCTCGAGGGTATTGAAGGTATCGCGACGAGGCGATTCAAAGTATGTAACCTGCGGCAAGGCACCCATCTGAATAAGGATGTTGAAGGCGTACACAAAGCCATTGCTGCAGGTAACGGAGGCACCAATGGCGTTCATCAAGTGCAGATCATAGCGCGGGCTGGAGTTGGCGACCATCGTGACAGCACAACGCCGACGGGCCGTACGATCAAGCTTGGCAAGTGCGCCTTTTAGATTGGTCGTGGTGACAGAGCGACTGGCAAAGGCAACATCAACCGCTTTCGCGACCGGTCCAACCAAATACCAGTCATCATCCCAAGCAAGCTCAAGCGGCGTAATAAGATCTTCGAGCCCGTAATACTCAATGCCGGCATCAAGTGTGCCCAACATGGCAGGAGAGAAGTCGGCAGCAATCACGGAATGCCCAGCCTGAGCAAGCGGAATAGCAATCGACCCAGCCCCACACCCCATATCCAGCACGGACTCGCCGGGCTCAAGCGCCAACAACTTTATAAAATTCCGGGCATAAGGAGCAGTCTCAAGCGGCCGAAAATGCCGAGCCCTTTTATCCCACTCAAAAGAATCATCAGCCCGATGTCGAGCGGCCTGCATCTGCATCCACTCCTGGTTCCAATCTGTGGAAAGCAGCTCAGAACGATTCTCCCCATCAACCACGGGCCAACCTCCTAGCAACAAAAAAGCGGCCCCTCCCAAAAGAAGAGCCGCAACAAGCATATATCAGAAAAAGAACCGTTCCAACGCCAAACCGCCGCACCAGCCAAGTGGTGCAGGAGCGAAGCGACTGCAACCGGGATAGAACCCAACTGAGGTCCCGTTGTGCGGGAGCCCCGGGGAGGGC
>USIL01000242.1:0-2611 GCA_900554655.1 uncultured Collinsella sp. | reverse complement strand
GCCGTGGTCGGACGAGCTTGCCCGCCGCCTACATGATGCGCTTGGCGAGAATTGGCTTACCAAGTTGCACGGCCTTTGGACGCGCGAGGCAAACGGCGCCCAGGTTCGCCACGCCTATATGGACCTTGCTACGCGGCTCTACCGCAGCTGCTTTGACGAGCAGATTGGCGATTGGTGCCGCGCGCACGGCGTTATGCACATTGGACATGTGATCGAGGACAAGAGTTGCCACACACGCCTGGGTCAGGGCGCCGGACATTACTTCCGCGCGGTCGCGGGGCAGGACATGGCTGGCGTGGATGTGGTCATCAACCAGCTTGCCCCCGGAATTGACCGCGGGCGCTACAGCTACTTCCACGGCGCATGGAACATGGAGTTCTTTACGTACGCGCTCGCCAAGTTGGGATCTTCGGCAGCGCGCCTCGACCCCAAAAAGCAGGGGCGCTGCATGGCCGAGGTCTTTGGCGCCTTTGGCTGGCACGAGGGCCTGCGCGAGATGAAGTGGATCGCCGACCATATGCTCGTCCGCGGTATTAACTGGTTTACGCCGCACGCGTTTAGCATGGCGCCCTTCCCCGATTGGGACTGCCCGCCGCACTTTTACGCGCACGGCAACAACCCGCAATGGCCGCACTTTGGCCAGCTCATGCGCTATATGAATCGCACGGCGACGCTCCTTTCGGAAGGCGCTGCCGCTCGCCCCGTCGCCATTCTGTACCATGCCGACGCCGAATGGGCCGGCAACGCCATGCCCGTCGAGCGCGTGGCGGCCGAACTCACGCGCGCGCAGATCGACTTTGATTTTGTGCCGGCAGAGGCTTTTGAGAATGAGGAGCGTTACGAGGTTTCGATTGCCGATGGGACGTTTGCCGTTAATGGCTGTCGCTACCAGGCGTTTGTTATGCCCGGGGCTTCGTTTATTGGCGCTGTCACAGCACGTGCCGTCGGGCGCATGATGGCCGCGGGGGTTATGGCGCTCGCCGTCGACGAGGTGCCCGGCGCGCTTTACGACGCGGATGGCGCGGCCGAGCTGAGCGGTCTTGCCGCGACCCCGCTTGCCGATGTGGCGGCTGCGCTTGCACGCGCGGGGCTGCAGACTGTTGTGACCGATACGCCGCAGCCCTGGCTACGCGCGCTTCGCTACGAGCGTGCCGGCGAGACCTACGTCATGTTGGTCAACGAGCACCCACGTGAAAGCATTTGCTGCACGGTTTCGCTTCCGCAAGACAAGTGTCTTTGCGGAACGCGCCTCGACCTGCTGAACAGCACCAAGCCCGTTGCGTTTGACGGCGTGCTGGAGCTGGCGCCTTACGAGAGCTGCGTTGTTGTTCTGGAGACAAGCGGCGCAATCGAGCCCGCGGACTGCACCGACACGAGCACACGTGCAACGCTCGCCCTCGACATCAGCCACCCCTGGACCGTCGCCTTCTCCCCTGCCGGCAGCGATGGAACCTTTGGCGAGCCGCAAAAGCTCGAGCGCCTGTGCGACCTCACGGCCGAGCAGTTCCCCGGCGTATGTGGTACGTTCCGCTATCGCACGTCGTTCGAGCTGGCCGACGACCTCGCCCACACCGTCATTGACCTAGGGGATGTCTACGAAGTCGCAACGCTCACACTCGACGGACAAACGCTCGGCACGCGCATCTGCCCGCCCTACCGCTTTGCGACAGGCGCGCTTACCGCCGGCGCACACGAGCTCGCCATCGATGTCATCAACACGCTCGACCATGCGACCTCCGACATCTTCGCCCTCACCGAGCCCGTCGCGCCCAGCGGTGTCCTCGGCCCCGTTACCCTTCTCGGGCAAAACCTGCCAAAATAAACCCGTCTCTTTTTGGCAGGTTTGGCGAGTGCGGGAGTTCGAATGGATATCAAACGCAAGATTACCGAGGCGCAGGGCCTAACCCCTACCGAGCAGCAGCTCGGCATCTCGGCCCTTGCCATGGGCGAGGACATCCGCGGACTCTCCATTAAGGAGTTTGCCGCCCGCGCCAATGTTTCGGTCGCAAGCGTGCACCGTTTTTGCAAAAAGCTCGGCCTCGAGGGCTTTAAGGACCTCAAGGTCGAGCTTATCCGCCTGGCGACCGAAGCAGGCAACCGCCGCGACGTGGACATCAACTTTCCCTTCGATGCCACGTCCACGCCCGCGCAGGTTATGGAGCGCATGGAAGGGCTCTACCAGACCACGCTGGCCGAGACGCAGGAGCTGCTCGACCCCGCGCAGCTCGACCACGCCGCCAAACTGATCGCGAAGGCACGGCAGGTCGATATCTACACCGGCTCGCACAACCTCTATCCAGCGGGGATGTTCCGCGACCGCCTACTTTCGTCCGGCAAGAGCGCCACATGCTACAGCAGCACCGAGGCCCAGGTGCGCACGGCGCTCGCCTCGGATTCCGGCAATGTGGCGATCGTCATCTCCTACAGCGGCCTTGCACCCAACCTCAAGGAAATCTTGCCGATCCTCAGCAGCCGACATGTTCCCGTCATTGTCATCGGCACACCTTATTGTGCGCGCCTGCACCCCGGCTTTGCCGCCTACCTTACGGTGAGCGGCCACGAGAGCATGACGCATCGCATCACGCAGTTCGCGAGCCACATCGCCGTGCAA
>USIL01000241.1:0-2632 GCA_900554655.1 uncultured Collinsella sp. | reverse complement strand
CGGCCAAAAAGTCGATGGCATATTGGGCGGCCACCATGGAGCCCTTGGCCAGTACCGACTCGTCAATCTTGTAGAAGCAAGAATGTTGGGCGTACGTGGCGCCAATCTTGGGGTTGCGCGTACCTACAAAGGCGAGCACGCCCGGTACACGGCGCAGGTACTCCGAAAAATCCTCGCCCGAAAGTGTGCCGCGATAATGACCTTGGCCGGTGGGGCCCAGGCATTTGATTACTGCCTGGCGGCAGCGCTCGCTCGAGGCGGCGTCGTTTTCGACCTTGTAGTTGGCGATGGTGTAGTCGGTGAGCTCTGCCTCGGCGCCCAAGGCGGCCGCGGTATGCTCCACGATGCGACGCATAAGCTCCGGCATTTCCTCGTGGGTCGAATCGCCGTAGGTGCGCACCGTGCCGGCGAGGTAGGCCGTGCCGGCGATAACGTTGCGCGCGGTTCCGCCGTGCAGCTCGCCGACGGTAATGACGGCCGGCTCGTAGGGACTGATCTCGCGCGAAACGATGGTCTGCAGGGCATTGACGATCTCGGCGGCAACCATAACGGCGTCGTGACCGCGCTGGGGCATGGCACCGTGGCATGAGGTGCCGCGAACATCGATGCGGAACCAGTCGGTATTGGCCATGCGCGGACCGGGCTCGCAGCTCACGGTGCCGGCGTCAACCTCGCTCCAGATGTGCGCGGCGTAGGCGCCATCGACGCCGTCGAGCACGCCCGTGCCGATCATGAGTTTGGCGCCCTGGCCGTTTTCCTCACTGGGCTGGAAGACGATGCGGACTTCGCCGTGGATGTCGTCGGTCATATGGCGCAGGATCTGCAGCGTGCCGAGCATCATGGCGATGTGGCAGTCGTGGCCGCAGGCGTGCATGCAGCCCTCGTTGACGCTGGCAAACTCCTCGCCGGTCTGCTCGGTGACGGGCAGGGCGTCGATATCCGCGCGCAGCAGGATGCGGCGGCGCGGCGTGCCGTCCTCGTGGTAGGCATCCGACGCGGTACCGCGAAGCGTTGCCACCAAGCCGGTCTTGAGCGGACGCTCGTAGGGGATATTCATGGCGTCGAGCTGGTTGGCGATGTCGGAGGTCGTGCGCTCCTCGGCAAGGCTCAGCTCCGGGTGCTTATGGAAGTGCCGGCGCTGCTTGATGATATAGGGTTCAAACTCGGTAGCGATATCTTTGATGGCTGCGGTGACGTCGTCAGCCGCGCGAGCCTCGGTCGCCGCCATAATCTGCTGTGCCTTGGTCTTCGTCATGGTCGATTTGCTCCTTGCTGGGTTGATCGCAAAATCGTACAGGCTTTTTCTAGTATGCCACCTGCCACTTGGCGTGGCAAAGCAGCCGTTTGCCGCTTGGGGTTTTGTAACAAGAGTGGGGGAGTACACTCGGGGGTGTTGAATTTCCTGCCAGAGATGGGGATGCCCATGCAGCATATCGATCGGATTATCCGCTCCAAGAACGTCTTTACCGCGCAAGACGGCGTCGATATCGCCCGCGAGCTGGCGATTGCTATCGCAGGCGACCGTATCGTCGCAGTCGGCAAGCCCGATGACGTGATTGCCGTCGCTCCCGCCGCCACGCCGGTTATCGACTACGGCGAGCAGTTTGTCTGCCCCGGTTTCCATGACGCTCATCTGCACTTCTTCCATACCTCGGTCGGTTCCTCGCCGTACATGCTCATGGATATGGGCACGTCCGAGGCGGCGCTGGTGCAACACGCGCTCGAGTTTTCTCAGGACCTGCCCGACGACGCTTGGGTTGTGACTCAGGGCTGGCGCGACTACCGTTGGGACCCGCCCGAGCATCCTACCAAGGCGTCGCTCGATGCGGCATTCCCCGATCGCCCCTGTGTTATGTATTCGGGCGACGGGCACACGCTGTGGCTCAACAGCCGCGCACTCGAGGCGCTCGGCGTCACGCGCGACAGCGAGCCTCCGGCGGGCGGTAGCTACGACAAGGATGCAAACGGCGAGCTCACGGGTATCGCTCACGAGGCGGCCGCTATGCAGCTGCTTCCACGCTGCCTTGAGTGGCTGGGGGAGGATCGCATTGCAAGCGCTTACGCCGATCAAATGAGGCGTATGGCCGAGCAGGGCATCACCTCGATCTGCGACATGTCGCTCATGCCCATGCCGGGCTGCGACTTTATCCGCGACGACGTCTACGACAAACTGCAGGCAGCCGGCAAGCTGGGCATCCGAGCCCATCTGTTCCCCACGCTGCTGGATGACCAGTCGCGCTTGGAAGAACTCCAGACCCGCTACGCAAACAACGCGCTGCTCTCGGCGCCAGGCTTTAAACAGTTTTTCGACGGTGTGTCGAGCGAACACACGGCATATCTCACCGAGCCCTATACCAACCCGCGCTTCCCGGGCGATCAAGGTCGCCTGACGGTTCCTGCCGAGCGTATGCGCAAGTTGGTCCTCGCTGCCGCGGAGCGCGGTCACACCGTGCGCATCCACGTCATCGGCGACGGTGCGATTCATGCCGCGCTCGATATCTTCGAGGAGGCCTCCGACCTGTACGGGCTGCCCCAGCACGGCCATAACACGCTCGAGCACCTGGAGAACCTTCTGCCCGAGGACATCGACCGCCTGCGCAAGCTCAACGTGGTTGCTTCGAGCCAGCCCTGC
>USIL01000240.1:0-2632 GCA_900554655.1 uncultured Collinsella sp. | reverse complement strand
AAGCCCATCGTGCTCACCGGCTCGCAAAAGCCCATGGGCAATCCCTTTACTGACGCCAAACTCAACCTGTACCAGAGCCTGCTCTATGCGCTCGACGAACACTCGCACGACGTCTCGATCGTGTTTGGCGGCGTCGCCATTGCCGGCACGCGCGCCCGCAAACAGCGCACCATGAGCTTTAACGCGTTCATTAGCGTCAACTATCCGCCCATCGCCTATATCCGCAACGACCGCATCGTGCGCAACGGGCTTCACGGCACGCATCAGGGCGAAAAGCCAGTGCGTTTCTACGACAGTATCGACCCGCGCGTATTTGTACTCAAGCTCACGCCCGGCGTAAACCCGGGCATCCTCGACGCCCTTGCCGATAGCTACGACGCTGTAATCCTTGAGACCTTTGGCATTGGCGGTATCCCCGAGTTTGGTGAGTCGGGCGAGTCGTTCCAAGAGGCAATTTTCCGCTGGGTCGATTCGGGCCGCACCGTCGTTATGACCACACAGGTCCCCGAAGAGGGCCTCGACCTGGGTGTTTACGAGGTCGGCCGTGCCTACGCCGACCATCCGGGCATTCTGCGCGGCGACGACATGACCACCGAGACGCTCGTGGCCAAGACCATGTGGGCGCTCGGCCAGTCACGCGATGCCGCCGAGATCCAGCGGCTGTTCTACAGCCAAGTCAACCACGACCGCATCCCGATGGTGTAATTCAGTTGTCGACGGGTATTCCCTATTCGATGCCCTCGAGAAGCTCTGACACCGTCATGCCGAGTGCAGGCGCGATCTTAAATAGAACCTTGAGCGTGAAATTTGCCGTCCCATCTTCGATTCGGTCGAGGTAGGGTCGGCTGATTCCTGTCGCCACACAAAAATCAACCTTGGAGATACCAAGGTCTCTGCGCGTCTCTTCGCCCCGCCTGCCAAGAATCTGTTTCGCACGTTCGTCCATGCAGCCGAGTTTGAAATGGAGCCGAACATAAACGTAAACTATAGTTTACGTTTTGCCGAATACACAGGAGTTTTCTATGTCGGGTTCTTCGGTCCGCATGTACCGAGCCACGCTTCGCACAAACAGCGCACCGCCCAAGCTCGTCGTCGTTGAAGCTGAATACCTTTCGCCCGATGAGCGCACGGCATTTGCATTGCTATCAAGTCGCGTCGCCGCCGTTCTGGCCCCTTGCCCGGCGCAAGGTGAACTTGCCATCCAATGCCAAGCGCACAGCTGCTCGCTCAATCAGGCTGCCGTAATCGCAACCAGCCAACGCGGCCTGCCTCTTCTCCTGGAAGCCGGTATCGCACTCGCCCTCCGCGGCGCCGGGTACGAAAACGAGGCCGCCGCCGACATAGTCTTTAAACCACGATCGAGCGGCGGCCTAGCAGCAGCCATTGAATATGCGTGCAGGCTCGTTGCCTAAAAGGACAAGCTAGAAACCAAAGCCAAAGCCCGTTCCGGTAATCGCCGAGTACATAAAGTAAACGTTGATCACGTTGAGGAACACGCCCGTGATGCAACCGTTACGCAGGTAGCGCTCGCACACGATGCGCGCCATGGCGGCGGAGTCATCATTGTTTTTAGCCTGGCGTCCTGCCGTAAAGTACGTCGCCACGCTCAGCAGTAGGTTGAGCACCGGCAGTGCCAGCAACTCGTAGCTCTTGCCCCAGCGCGTCACCTCGCCGGCGGCATTAAACTTTGTTGCCACCTCGGGACCAATGTTGGGGATCACAAACGCCGCCACCACCAGCGGAAGCACCGCAAGTACGAGCAGTGCAATACCCATGTAGCCGGCTTTTTTGCCATATTTAAACATATGCGTCGTCCTTACACGTTAAAGCGGAAGTGCACGACGTCGCCATCGGCCATGACATAGTCCTTGCCCTCAATACGCAGCTTGCCGGCAGCCTTGGCACCCTGCTCACCGCCGAGCTCGATGTAGTCGTCGTAGCCAATAACCTCGGCCTTAATAAAGCCGCGCTCAAAGTCGGTGTGGATGACACCGGCGGCCTGCGGGGCGGTCGCGCCCTGGCGCACCGTCCAGGCCTTAACCTCCATCTCGCCGGCCGTAAAGAACGACTGCAGCCCGAGCAGCTTGTAGGCAGCCTGAGCGAGCACGTCCAGGCCGGGCTGCTCCAGGCCCAGGCTCTCCAGGTAATCGGCGGCGTCCTCGGGATCGAGCTCGGAAAGCTCGGCCTCGATCTTGGCGCAGATGGGCAGCGGTTTGACGCCGTCGATGGGTGCCAGGTCGTCGTTGAGCATGTCCTCGTCCACGTTGGCCACATACTCGCCCTCGGAACCGCCCTTGCCCCGGCAGTATTGATAGACGTAAGCCATGCCGCGCTTGGCATATTCCTCGCCCAGCGTATTTTTGGTCTCCTCCTGATTGGGGTAGGGCCCGCGGGTGAAGGCGGTGGGCCAGGGGCCGTCGCCGACCGGCTTATAGACCACGGTGCGCAGCTTCACGCCGTCATCCATCGGGACCATGACCTCATACCGCTCATACGCGTAGGTCTCTTTTACATCGTAGTCATTGGCACGGATGGTGTTGCGGGTGAAAGCCATGGAACTGGCCGCCGCGGTGGCAGAGGCGCCGTCCACGGTGATGTCGGCATCCAGGTACTGCTCGAAGAAGGACTGGTC
>USIL01000239.1:0-2644 GCA_900554655.1 uncultured Collinsella sp. | reverse complement strand
AGGGAAAGGTGTTTCCCCGCCCTGCGCCCCGCAACAGTCAGCGCCAAGCGCTAGTAGTTCACCACCTGCTCCTCAAAGTACGCCTTCGGGTGGTTACACACCGGGCACACCTCAGGCGCCTCAGCACCAACGTGCAGGTGCCCGCAGTTCAGGCACTTCCACACCTTTACGCCCTCGCGCTCAAACACCTCGCCCGACTCGATGCGCTCGACGAGTTTGTTGTAGCGCTCCTCGTGGGCCTTCTCGACGGCGGCGACGCCACGGAACTTCTCAGCGATCTCGGCAAAACCCTCCTCCTCGGCGGTCTTGGCGAACTCGTCGTACATCGTGGTCCACTCGTAGTTCTCGCCCGCAGCGGCATCACGCAGATTGTCCAGGGTATCGGGGACGGCGCCGTCGTGCAGATACTTAAACCACAGCTTGGCGTGCTCGGACTCGTTGCCCGCCGTCTCGGCAAAGATATTCGAGATCTGAACGTAGCCATCCTTCTTGGCCTTAGATGCGTAGTAGCGATACTTGGTATGCGCCTGGGACTCACCGGCAAAAGCGGTCTCGAGGTTCTTCTTGGTTTGAGAATTCTCAAAATCCATAGGTGTACTTCCCTTCAACGCATGCCGCCCGTAGGCTTCGAGCGGCCTCGTCTTTAGGATGCCCTCATGCCGAAAATCTAAACCTTACAATCCTGTTCTTCAGATTTGCACGGGCTAGATGCTCAGCCAGCGATCGCCCTCAGCTCGGCAAAAGCCCTCACGCTCCAGGTCGGCTAGAATGCCCGCGATCAAGTCGCGCTCGACCGGCCCACGCCCAGCCGCCGCTTCCATCTCGTTAACGCCCACCACGGCATCAGCAAGCGTAATCCCCGCCGGCTGGCCATCGCGCGCTGCCAGCAACATACGCACGATATGCGCGCGCTTTTGGCGACGCGAGCCCTCAAACTTTGATTGACGGCTATAGCCCGCCGAGCGCCTGGACGGATTGGGCAACGTCTTTTTTAGATATGCGCCGTAATCTAGCAACGCGTAATACCACGCGCGCGGCGTGTCGGCATCATCGAGCGGCACGGCAAAGGGAGCGATCTCGTCGGTCGCTGCACCGGGAGCCGCCGGACAGGCGGCTTGGATCAGCGGCACCAGCTCGCGATCGGGAACAGCCGGTACATCGGGAAAGAAGTGATGCAGAAAGACTGTGCGCACATTGGTCTCCAGATACACGCCCGGAAGATCAAACGCAAACGACCGGATACCCTGCGCCGTTGCCGGGCCAATACCAGGCAGAGCGACCAAGTCACGCGTCTCACGCGGAAACTCCCCATCCCAGTCTTCTACAACGCGCTGAGCGGCCCCATGAAGCGCCAGAGCGCGTCGGTTGTAGCCCATGCCCTGCCAAGCGTCCAAAACATCGGAAGGCGCGGCCTGGGCAAGCGCCTGCACAGTCGGAAAACGATCGAGCCACACCGGCATGCGCGCCTCCACACGCGGCACCTGCGTTTGCTGCAGCATGACCTCAGAAAGCCAAATGATGTACGGATCGCGTGTGCGGCGCCACGGAAGGTCACGATAACGCAGGACCCCTTCCGAACGAATCATCGAACGAAAGGGGTCCTGAATCATGGCTATGCTCCTTATGCGGCGTTATTCCTCCCGGTAAGCGCACTCGCAGGTGGCGTACTCGGGAAACGCTTCGCGGTCGGCGAACTTGGGATCGACGGCTGGGAACTGGCGGTGAGCGACGATGTCGCCGAGCGAAACGGAATCGAGGTAGTCGCGCATCAACGCCTGGGCTCCGGCCCACAGGGGATGATAGCAGCACGCGCCCATGCGCGCACAGTCACCATCGGGCGCGGTGCAATCGTTCATAACCATAGGACCCTGAACGGCCTCGACGACCTGGCGGATAGTGACGTCGTCCGGACTGACCTTGAGACGCATGCCACCGTGGACGCCACGCAGGCTCTCCACAATACCGGCCTGGACCAAACCGTGCTGAATCGAGCGGGCAAACGAATACGGAACATTGACCTCTTCGGCAGCGGTGCGAACAGAAAGTAAGCACTCCGGATCCTCGGCAAGCATCGCCAGCATACGAAGGGCATAATCAGTCTTCCTCGATATGTCCATTTTTCCCCTTTCAAGGAATAGGAACAGCTCGAACGAGCTCCGGAGCCGAGCTTACGTCGAGACGCCAATGACCGTATGGACGCCCAAATAGCAAAACGGGTGCCCACTGAATGCCGTGTTTGAAGCCTCTTGCATCAAAAACGGCCCATAGTGCAATTTAGTATAACCTAACCCCCTGTCTCGTAGAACAGGTGTTGCGCAACAAAGCTGTTGTTCAGACAGATATACTTATTAGATTTTACTTGCGTTCCCGAAGGCGCGGGGATTCTGGGCGAAGATGCACCAGGGCGATCGTTCTATCGAAACAAAGTGCATCAAACGCAAAAAGCCACGTCCGAAGACGTGGCTTTAATTGCGTTGGCGGGAAGTACGGGGCTCGAACCCGCGACCTCCGACGTGACAGGCCGGCGCTCTAACCAAACTGAGCTAACTCCCCAGACAGACGTTCGCGTTTGTTTCCGCTCGCGTGCGCTGCGGGGATTAGTATACACAGAAGTCTGTCCGGCGCGCAACAACTTTTTTGAAAA
>USIL01000238.1:0-2645 GCA_900554655.1 uncultured Collinsella sp. | reverse complement strand
CACCAATAAGTTGCGGTGAAATAGGGACTGTTTTGCGGTTTTAGCTGCATAAACAGTCCCTATTTCACCGCAACTTAGGTGGGGTTAGCGGGTTGGGTGCCAGACTTGGAGGGCGCCGGGTAGGATGTCGACTTCGATGCGCGAGGCGACGATGGGCTCGCCGTCGGCCTGGATGGGGTAGTCGGGCTCCTCAAAAGTTAGCTCGGCATGGCGGCAGCGGCGCATGCGAACCGGTGGCAACTTGGTATGGTGGCCGTCCTTGGCCGAAAGGAACATAGGCAGGGCTACCGCGCGAGGGACGGGGCCGCAGGCGTAGCAGACGTCGAATATACCGTCACAGGGGTCAGCGTCGGGACAGATGCGATAGCCCGAGCCATAGGTAGGACCAAGCTGAATCGCCATGATGATCGCCCTCACGCGCTCGGCGGGCGCGCCGTCAAAGCTGACTGTCATGGGGTAGCTGCGATAGCGCAGGCCAAACTGCTCAAGTCCCGAGAGGGTGTAGAGCGGCGCGCCCGTCAAGCCGGTCTTTTTGCGCAGCTCGGTGGTGCTAAGGCCGATGGCAGCATCGATGCCGACCGAGAGCGTCTGGTCGTAGTACTCAACGGTAGCCTCGCCGCTGCCGCTCGCAGGGCTCCACGAGCGAATGCGCCCGATATCCTGACGCTGCAGCTCGCAGGTGAGCAGCGCGCCAAAATCCTTGCCGGAGAAATCGTCGATGCCGAGCGTCTGGGCAAAATCGTTGCCGGAGCCCACGGGCAGGACGGCAAGAGCGGGGCGGGCGTCCTCCTTTTGCGTCATAAGCCCGTTGACGACCTCGTGAATCACGCCGTCGCCGCCAAGGGCGATAACGGTGCGATAGCCCTGAGCCTGTGCGGCCAGCTCCTTGGCGTGTCCCATACGCTCGGTCAACACCAGGTCAAACTGGGATGCGCGTGCAGTCATGTCCAAAAAGCGTTGCAGGCGCTCGGCCACTTCGCGTGCCGCACCCGACTGGGCGGCTGGGTTGGCGATGATGAGCGTGCGACCAAAATCAGTTGCGTGCATGGGGCGACTCCCGGCGTGTGACATGGCAGTGCGGTCGCGCTCAGGTCGAATTTGCCCCGATTGTGGCTGCACGGCGATTATTACATCTACTCTATCAGGTCGTTGTGGCGCTCGATAGCATCCGCTACCGTACCGCCCTCATCCACAATAAGCGAACGGCGCTTGGGTGAGATGATGCGCTGGGCGGGGTACACGCCGCGGTGTCCGCCGGTTAGGTAGCTGATAAAGGCCACGATGACAAAGAACCCGGCGGCCGTGCCGTGGAACAGGTCGATGGCCATCATGCAGGTGGTGATGGGCACGTTGAGGCCGGCGCAGAACACGCCGAGCATGCCGAGAGCCGCCAGAAAACTGGGGTCAAGCCCGGTAAGGCAACCGATCCAGCCACCGAGTGCCGCACCGATGCCAAACAGGGGCGTGACCTCGCCGCCTTGGAAGCCCGCGCCCAGGGTAAGCGCTGTGACGACCAACTTGATGGCTGCGTTCGCCAGGGTGGTGTTGCCTGCAAATCCGGCGCCGGAAAGCCACGTGGAAAGGCCGGCGTAGTTCCAGGCGTCGAGGAGGGCATAGGCGGCCAAAACCACGAGTGCACCTATGAGTGCGCGAATAAGGTAATTGGTGATAAAGCGACCGTACAGGCTTTTGACGGTTCGAACCGACCAGGCAAAGAGGCGTGCCGTCAGGCCGAAGATAATGGCGCTGATAACAACGATGACAACCGTCCGTGGTGTCATGTTGGGAACGCTGGCGATGACATTTGCTTCGTACTCGGTACCCAGGGCGAGTGATGTAAAGTAGCCGGTAAATGAGGCGACCAGGCAGTAGATGCCCGCCGTGTAGTCGATCTTGCCGATAAAGCACATCTCCATGCCAAAGAAAGCTCCAGCAAGGGGCGAGCCGAATACGGCGCCAAAGGCCGACGAGATGCCGGCGAGCATGAGGTCGTGGTGGTCATGTTTTTTGAGGTGGGCGAGGTTCGAGATGTTGCTGGCGATGGTGCCGCCAATCTGCACCGCGGCCCCCTCGCGACCGGCAGATCCGCCCGTTAGGTGCGTGAGCGTGGAGCAGACGAAGGTAAGGACGGCCATGCGCATATGGATGAGACGTGTGCTCAGAGCGGAGTCGATGACCAGGTTGTTACCGCGTTTGGCGGCAAGGCCGTGGTTTTTGTACACCCATGCGGTGGCAACGCCCACAACAGGAAGCAAGGCGTAGACCCACACATGGTGCTCGCGATAGTCGGTCGCGATATTCAGCGAGGCCAAAAACGCCCAAGCGGCAACGCCCATGGCGAGCGAGACGATGACGACGAGCGCGAGCAACTTGGCGCTCGCGAGTAGGTTGCGGGCGTTGCGGCGCGTGTCGGCAGCCAAGAGATGCTCGGAGCGGGTGAGCTGTTGCCTGCCTGCCATGATGACGTCATTAAGGGAGAAAAAGCCGCCGTCGTCGAGCGACTGGGAATGATCCTGCGCCTCGTTTGCGCTTTCGGGTTTGTCGGTAAAAGCCATACGTTCCTCTTTTGGGTTGCAACACGAGCATTATAGAACGTGCCATACGTGACAAACCGGCAGGTTGGTTTTGGTTTTGTTTCGCGGCTT
>USIL01000237.1:0-2651 GCA_900554655.1 uncultured Collinsella sp. | reverse complement strand
TCCGCCAGCACCGTTTCCGGCGCCGGCGCCGCCAGCTCGTTCTCGGGCGGCACGGGAACCGAAGCCGAATTCGGCTCACTCGGTGCGCTCTCCCCCACCTGGTGGGAGCCCGAGGACGGCAGCGAGCCCGAACCGTGGCTCACGCCCGATCAGGCCTTCGAACGCTTCTTTGAATGGACAAGCGATCGCGGCATTGAGCTGTGGGATCACCAAGAAGAGGCCCTCATGGACCTGGCTGCCGGCGATCACGTCATTTTAGGCACACCGACCGGATCGGGTAAATCGCTCGTCGCGCTGGGCATGCTCTTTATGGGCATGGCACAGGGCAAGCGTTGCTATTACACGGCCCCTATCAAGGCCTTGGTCAGCGAAAAGTTCTTCGATCTGGTGCAGGTACTCGGCCGCGATAACGTCGGCATGATCACCGGCGATACGCATATCAACACCAAGGCGCCCGTCATCTGCTGCACGGCCGAAATCCTTGCCAACGATGCACTGCGCGAGGGCGAAGATGCCGATGTTGGCTGCGTCGCCATGGACGAGTTCCACTACTTTGCCGACCCCGACCGCGGCTGGGCCTGGCAGGTGCCGCTGCTCACCCTGCCCCACACGCAGTTTATGCTCATGAGCGCCACGCTCGGCGATGTCACCGCGATCGCCGCCTCGCTCGAGGAACACACCGGCGCTACCTGCGACTTGGTCGTCGATGCCCCGCGTCCCGTTCCGCTGAGCTACGACTATGTGACGACCTCCCTCGAGGGCACGGTCGAGCTCGCCATGCGCCGCGGCGAGGCCCCGCTCTATATCGTGCACTTTAGCCAAGATGCCGCCCTTGCGACGGCACAGTCACTCGCCAATTTTGGCATCGCCAGCAAGGAGCAGCGCGAGGCCATTAAGGAAGCCGCCAAAGGCACGAGCTTCTCGACGGCCTTTGGCAAGATCCTCAAGCGCTTGCTTGGCTGCGGCGTCGGCGTGCACCACGCCGGTATGCTGCCGCGCTATCGTCTGCTGGTCGAGCGCTTGGCGCAGCAGGGCCTGCTGCCTGTCATCTGCGGCACCGATACGCTCGGCGTCGGCATCAACGTACCCATCCACACCGTGGTCCTCACCGCGCTCACCAAGTTCGATGGCTACAAGATGCGTCGTCTGCGCGCCCGCGAGTTCCATCAGATTGCCGGTCGCGCCGGCCGTTCGGGCTTCGATACCGAGGGCATGGTCATCGCCGAGGCCCCGGAGCACGAGATCGAGAACGCCAAGCTCATGGCCAAGGCGGGTGACGACCCCAAGAAGCTCCGCAAGATTAAAAAGAAGAAGGCCCCCGAGGGCTTTGTCACCTGGAACAAGCAGACCTTTGAGCGTCTGATTGAGACGCAGCCCGAGACGCTCAAGCCGCGCCTGCGCATCACGCACTCCATGGTGATTAGCGTGGTCGAGCAGGGCGGCGATGCCCGAGCCCGCGTACACGACCTCATCGAGACGAGTCTGCAGACTCCCGAGGAAAAGGCCAAGCTCGAGGTTCGCGCCGATGAAATCTTCGCCACACTCATCGATTCCGGCGTCGTCGTTCGCACCGAGGTGCCGCCCGCACCCGACGCCCCGACTGACGCCGCACCAGACATTGACTATGCACTGACGGTCGATCTGCCCGAGGACTTTGCGCTCGATCAGCCGCTCTCGCCGTTCTTGCTTGCCGCGTTGGAGCTGCTCGATCCCGAGAGCGAGACCTATACCATGGATCTGATCTCGATGGTCGAGGCAACGCTCGAGGACCCCAAGCAGGTGCTGCGCGCACAGGAGCGCGCTGCGCGCGACCGCGCGATGGCCGAAATGAAGGCTGACGGCGTCGAGTATGAGGAGCGCTTGGAGCGCATTCAAGACGTCACGTACGAAAAGCCGCTCGAGGATTTGCTCGACGCCGCCTTTGACAAGTACTGCCAGGAAGTGCCCTGGGCAAACGACTATCAGCTCTCTCCCAAGAGCGTCCTGCGCGACATGTTGGAGAGCGCGAGCGACTTTAAGGGCTATATCCAAAAGCTCGGCATCGCCCGCTCCGAGGGCATTCTGCTGCGCTACCTAGCCGAGGCCTACCGTTCACTCGACCGCACCGTGCCCATCGAGAAGCGCGACGAGCGCCTGCGCGACATTATCTCGTGGCTGGGCTTTGTGGTGCGCTCGGTCGACTCGAGTCTGGTGGACGAGTGGGAGAACGCCGGCAACCCGGCAGCCCTCGACGCCGCGCCGCCGCAGGGCATCGACGAGGTCGTGGCGGACCGCCGCGGCTGCACGCTGTTGGTGCGCAACGCGCTCTTCCGCCGCGTGACCCTTGCCGCTCGCGAGCACGTTCGCGACCTGGGCGAGCTCGACGACGACTGGGGCATGAGCGAGATCCGCTGGCAAAAAGCACTCGACGCTTACCACGAGCAGCACGAGGAAATCCTCACCGACGGAGATGCCCGCAGCGCCGCGATGTTTTCCATTGACGAGTCCGACGAGAAGACCGCGCACGTATGGCACGTGCACCAGATCTTTGCCGACGAGGATGGCGACCACGACTTTGGCATCATGGGCGATGTCGATCTGGACGCCACGCAAGACGGCGGCGAGGTCATCTTCAAAAACTACCGCGTCGGCTTTATCGAGGACCTGCTCGA
>USIL01000236.1:0-2653 GCA_900554655.1 uncultured Collinsella sp. | reverse complement strand
GACCGATGACCGCTATTTCCATCGTATCGAGGCCATGGAATATTTCGTTGAGCACGATGACGGGCGCGGTTGCGACGATTTGTCGGGTGCCGATATCGTGCTGCTGGGCGTATCGCGCACGTCCAAGACGCCGCTGTCGATGTATCTGGCTTATCAGGGCTACAAGGTTGCCAATGTTCCGTTGGCCCATGGCATGGAGCCGCCGAAGTCGATTTACGAGGTCGACCCGATGCGCCTGTTCGGCCTGATTTCGACCGTCGATGTGATTTCCGAAATTCGCGATAGCCGCTTGGGCGATGACTACGCTCGTGCCGTTGCCGGCTCCTATGCCGAGCCCGAGAGCGTGCGCAGCGAGCTTGAGGAAGCTCGTGCCCTCATGAAACGCCTAGGCTGCTTTGTGGTGCGTACCGACGGCAAGGCCATCGAGGAAAGCGCTGCCGAGATCATTAGCCACTTGGAGGAAATCCAAGAAGCTCGCGCCCGCCGAGCCACCAGCCGCGCCTAATATTAGTAGCATTTTGATAAAGCGATTTAGCAAAAACATCGCATCTGACCTGCTTTTTTATTGTAGTGGTATCTTCATAAGGTAACCAACTTTACCTACCGTTTACCGCCAGTTTTAGCACGTTTACCAAACCGCGTATCCTCTGCTCAAGCCCGTTCAAATCCGGCCGTATAGTTCCCTCACGGCCCGCATCCGGCGGGTCGATTCGTTACCACGGTCGTGCGCGTAAGCGCATGGAAGGGGAAGTATCGTGAGCGATTGCAAGAGGGTTTACCGTTTTGGTACCGACGCCCAGGGCACCTGTGTCACCGAGGGCGACAAGTCCATGAACTTCGTGCTTGGCGGCAAAGGCGCTAACCTTGCCGAGATGAGCCGTATCGGCCTGCCGGTTCCCGGTGGCTTTACTATTACCTGCCAGACTTGCGTCGAGTACTCCGGTGCCGGCAACGTGTGGCCCGAGGGTGCACTCGATGAGATCGTTGCTGCCGAGGCGGACCTCGAGGCCCGCTGCGGCAAGAAGCTCGGCGACGCCTCCGATCCGCTGCTCGTGTCGGTTCGTTCGGGCGCTCCGTTCTCCATGCCCGGCATGATGGACACGGTCCTCAACTTAGGCCTCAACGACGACTCCGTTCAGGGGCTCATCGCCCAGACGCAAAATCCGCGTTTTGCTTGGGATAGCTACCGCCGCTTTATTCAGATGTTCTCCAACGTCGTTATGGGCGTTGACGCCGACCTGTTCGAGAACGCGCTGACCCAGGCACGCCTGGTCGCCGGCGTCCGCGTCGACTCCGAGCTTTCGGCCGAGGATCTGCAGGAGCTCGTCGAGACCTTTAAGGGCATCTTCTCCGAGAACGTCGATGCCTCCCTGTATCCCGAGCTCGAGGTCGCCGACGGCAAGCCCGTCTTCCCGCATGATCCGGAGCTCCAGTTGCGCCTTGCCATCCAGGCCGTCTTTGGCAGCTGGATGAATGAGCGCGCCTGCATCTACCGCAAGCAGCATGGAATCTCCGACGAGCTCGGCACCGCCGTCAACGTGCAGGCCATGGCCTTTGGCAACAAGGGCGAGACCTCTGCGACCGGTGTCGCCTTTACACGCAACCCAGCAGACGGCACCAAGGAGTTCTACGGTGACTTTTTGGTTAACGCCCAGGGCGAGGACGTCGTCGCCGGCATCCGCAACACCGAGCCCATCGCCGACCTCAAGGCCACCCCGGGCCTCGAGTCCGCAGGCAAGGAGCTCGAGCGCGTGTTCCTGACGCTCGAGGATCATTACCGCGATATGTGCGATATCGAGTTCACCATCGAGCAGGGCAAGCTCTGGATGCTCCAGACCCGCGTGGGCAAGCGTACCGCAACCGCCGCTCTGCGCATCGCTATCGAAATGGTCGAGGAAGGACTGATCACCCGCGAGGAGGCCGTAAACCGTATCGATCCCGCGCAGCTCGACCAGCTCCTGCACCCGCAGTTCGATGCTTCCAAGAAGTATGAGGCGCTGGCCTGCGGTCTTAATGCCAGCCCCGGTGCCGCCGTGGGCGAGGTCGTTTTCTCGAGCGATGACGCCGTCGCGCGCGCCAACGAGGGTCACAAGGTCATTTTGGTTCGCTGGGAGACTAACCCCGACGACCTGAAGGGCATGGTCGCCGCCGAGGGTATCCTGACCAGCCACGGTGGCAAGACGAGCCATGCCGCCGTTATCGCCCGCGGCATGGGTACGCCCTGCGTCTGTGGCGTTGAGCGCTTCCATATTGACGCCGCCGAGAAGGTCGTGCGCATCGAGGGCAGCGACCGCGTACTGCGCGAGGGTGATGTCATCTCCATCGACGGCACCCAGGGTATCGTCGTCGACGGCGCCGTTGATCTGGTTTCGGCCGAGCTCACCGGCGATCTGGACACCATCCTGTCCTGGGCCGACGAGATCCGTCTGGACGAGACCGACGGTCACGCCAACCACGTGCGCGTCAACGCCGACAACCCCGAGGACGCCGCGCTCGCACTCGAGTTTGGTGCCGAGGCCATCGGCCTATGCCGCACCGAGCACATGTTCCTGGGTGACCGTAAGAACATCATCCAGAGCTTTATCCTGTCTGACGATGAGGCCGTGAAGCAGCAGGCCCTGGCCGACCTGCTCAAGGTCCAGACCGAGGACTT
>USIL01000235.1:0-2672 GCA_900554655.1 uncultured Collinsella sp. | reverse complement strand
GCGCTTGCCGCCGCGGGACTCGCCGCCGCGGGTACCACGCTCGTCACGCGAACCACGGCCTTCGCCGCCACGGCGCTCATCGCGCCCGCCGCGCTCGCTATCGCGACCGGAGCGACGACGGTCACCCGAGCCGCGCTTGCCGCCACGCGAGCCACGGCCCTCGTCTTCGCGCTCAACACGACGACGACCGCCGCGGTCCTCGTCCTCGCGGCGACGGCGATGTGCCTCGCCCTGGAACTGCTTGGCACGACGCTCGGCACGGTTGCCGCGCGGGCCCTGCTCAACAGCACCGGCACGCTCCTCGGCAGCCACCTCGCGGGCCACGCTCTCCACAGCCTCGTCCACGCGAGCCTGAACGCCCTCGCGCACGCGGGTCTTGCCGCCGCGCTTGGGACGGCTCGGACGCTCGCCGTCGCCGCGACGCTCGTCGCGACCGCGGTTGGAGCGACCGGCCACATCGCCATAGTCATCGCCGTTGCGCTTGCCGTCGCGACGTGCCTGCTCAAGCTTCTTCTTGCTCTTGGACTTGCCGCGCTTGGTCTTCTTCTTCACCTTAAAGGCCGAAGGGTCGCGCTCGGGATCAACCGCAGGCGGGTTGGGACCCACATGCAGGTCGCCGGCCTCGTAGATGTCGGCGGTCTTGTCCATGAGCTTCTCAATCTCGTAGAACTCGTCCACGTCCTGCTCGGTCACAAACGTAATGGCCCAGCCCAGCTCGCCGGCGCGGCCCGTACGGCCAATACGGTGGATGTAGTCGGTCGGCTCGGCTGGCACGTCAAAGTTCACGACGTAGCGCACGTCGCTGATGTCGATGCCGCGGGCAAGCACGTCGGTTGCCACCAGCACGTCGACGGTACCGTCGCGGAAGGCCGAAAGGGCACGCTCGCGCTGGGCCTGGCTGCGGTTGCCGTGGATTGCGGCGGCCTTGATGCCTTTGCGCTCCAGACGACGGCAGCAGCTGTCGGCGCGGTGCTTGGTGCGCATAAAAACGATAGTGCGCTCCGGGCCTTCCTTTTTGAGGAACTCGGGCAGCAGGTTATTCTTGGCCTCGATGGACACCGGGAACACAAACTGATCGACGGTGTCGGCGGTCGACGTGGCCGGTGCGATCTCCACGCGAGCCGGGTCGCTCACCAGGTCGGTGATCTCACCCACGGCCTCCTCGTCGAGGGTCGCCGAGAACAGCAGCGTCTGACGCTCGGCCGGTGTCTCGCGCACAATGCGGCGAACGGCGGGCAAAAAGCCCATGTCGAGCATGCGGTCGGCCTCGTCGAGCACCAGGACCTTAACCTCGTCCAGGTGGCAGGCACCCTGCTCGATCAGATCGACCAGACGGCCCGGCGTTGCGACCAAGATGTCGCAGCCGTACTTGAGGGCAGCGGTCTGCGGCTTGTAGCTCACGCCGCCCACGACGGTCACGGCGACATGGCCGGTGACGTCGGCGATCTTGCTCGCGACCTCGTCGATTTGCTGGGCAAGCTCGCGCGTAGGGGTGATGACGAGCATCACGGGACCACGGCCGTTGCCCTCGGGCTTCTTGGCACCGCGACGGCGGTTGCGGCCGCCGCGCTCGCGCACGGGTTTGGGAGGAGCGATGTGCTCCAGATTGTTCATGGTCGGCAGCAAAAAGGCGGCCGTCTTGCCGGTGCCGGTCTGAGCGGCGGCAAGCAAGTCGCGGCCCTCGAGCACCACGGGGATCGAACCGGCCTGCACGGGCGTCGGCGCCGTGTAGCCCAGGTTCTCGATGGCACGGAGCATCTCGTCGGAAAGGCCCAGCTCGTCAAAGGCGGGCAGACTCTCGGTAGCGGACTCGACGGCCTGGGCAGCATTGGCCTCATCGGCGGCATCGAAGGCAGCCTGGGTCATGGCCTCGCGGGCCTCGTCCAGAATCTCGGCGTCGGTGACGTCGGATACAGAATTACGCATATGTTGTTGTTCCTTATCTGCACGCGCAATGGGCACGGCATACGGCCGCGCGGGCGTGCTTGGTAGTGCGCTAATACATACAAAAACGGGTGCGCACAGAGAGGACGTTGCTCAGCACGCTGGCGATCGCTTTGGCAGCCCTATCACGCGCCGTCCAGACGCAGCAGCCCTAAGCGATGGAGCAGATTCGCCGCGGGTTAGTATACCCGTACTCCGTATGCCCCCACGTAAACCACAGATGACGAGGCGGACGCGGCGGGCTCGAGGTGGGCCCGGCCGATTGTCTCAATCTGTAACAGTTAGAGATCATTTTCCCTGCTAGATGTTACAGATTGAGATGATTGATTGGGACGGTCCATCGGTCAACCAACTACCCTCATCTGTAGCGAGATGTCATACATTTATTCTGTACTAGACACCCCCAGGGGGTATGGGTGTATAGTATCGGCAGGTTAACATTTCCAACACCACGCCACAGAAAGGAGAAGCCATGGCTCAAGATAAGTTTGACGTGGGCGGTATGACGTGCGCCGCGTGCCAAGCGCATGTGGATCGCGCCGTGAGCAAACTCGACGGCGTCCAAAGCGTCGCGGTCAACCTGCTCGCCGGTTCAATGCTGGTGGACTACGACCCCGCGCAGGTCAGCCCCGATGACATCTGCACCGCCGTCGACCGCGCGGGCTACTCGGCCTCACCTGTCGATGCGGGCACCGGTGCCGCCGGCTCAAACAGCAGCGCGCAAGCTA
>USIL01000234.1:0-2725 GCA_900554655.1 uncultured Collinsella sp. | reverse complement strand
AGCCGCGCCCTTAAGGACCGCGACCAGCGCTATCTGGAGAATCTCCTTGCCGAGGGCGACCGCATCAAGCGCGCGCTCGACGACGAGGCCTCCCACTAGACCACCTATCACGCCAGGTCGAAAGGACCATAGCTTATGGCGATTACCATCGATATCGACACCGCACGCCCCTACCAGGTACACGTGGGCACGTTTTTGCTGGAGCAGGCAGGCCCGCTCGTCCGCGCCACCGCCGGCGGCACCAAGGCCGTCATCGTGACGGACACCAACGTGGGCCCCCTCTACCAGATGCCCGTTAAGCAGAGCCTGGAGGCGTCAGGCTACGAGGTGAGCATCTGCACCTTCGAGGCCGGCGAGGCCCATAAGCGCGCTGAAACCTATGTTGCCATTTTGGAGTTTGTGGCCGAGCACGAGCTTTCGCGCTCCGACGTAATCGTGGCACTCGGCGGCGGTGTCGTGGGCGACGTGGCGGGCTTTGTGGCCGCCACCTACATGCGCGGCTGCAAGTTTGTGCAGATCCCCACGAGCCTGCTCGCCATGGTGGATTCGTCGGTGGGAGGCAAGACCGCCATCGACCTGGCTGCCGGCAAGAACTTGGCCGGCGCCTTTTGGCAGCCGAGCGTGGTTATCGCCGACGTGGGGTGCCTGGCCACCCTCACGCCCGAGCAGTTCGCCGACGGCTGCGGCGAGGTCGTCAAGCACGCCGTGATCGCCGACCCGGAGCTTTTCGCCGAGCTGGAGAAGACCCCGCTCACGCTGGAGCTGCTCAACCGCGATGTGGCCCGCGTAGCGCTCATCATCGCCCGCAATATCGACATCAAGCGCGCCGTGGTCGTCGCCGACGAGCGCGAAAACAGCCAGCGCAAGCTCCTCAACTTTGGACACAGCGCCGGGCACGCCGTCGAAGCCTGCGAGCACTTTGAGCTGGGACATGGCAACTGCGTGTCGATCGGCATGGGCATCATCACGCGCGCCGCGGCCCTGCACGGCGTTTGCGATGCTGCGCTGCCCGATCGTATTGAGGAACTCTGCGCCCGCCATGGCCTCGAGACCCGCTGCGACCTAGATGCCGATGCCGTCTTTGCCGAGGCGCTCCACGACAAGAAGCGCGCGGGCGACACCATCGACCTGGTAATTCCGCACGACATTGGCCGCTGCAGCATCGACCGCACGCCGCTTTCCACTTTCCACGAACTCATTGCCGAGGGCCTCGGCCAGAAGGGAGACGCATCCGCATGCTAGCCCGCATCACCCCGTCCCCGCTTAAGGGCACCGTTCCCGCCATCGCGTCCAAGTCGATGGCGCATCGCCTGATCATCTGCGCCGCGCTTGCCAACGGCGAGACGCACGTTACCTGCAACACCACCTGCGCCGACATCGAGGCTACGGTGCGTTGCCTTACGGCACTGGGCGCTCGCATCGAGACCGTCGAGGATGGCTTCCAGGTCCATCCCACTATGAAGAGTATTGAGTTTGGCCTGCTCAAGGCACTTGCCGGCGGAACGCTTGACTGCGGCGAAAGCGGCTCCACGCTCCGCTTTATGTTGCCCGTCGCCTGCGCGCTGGGCGCAGAAGCAACTTTTGTGGGCCAGGGACGCCTGGGCGCCCGCCCGCTCTCCCCGCTCTCCGATGAGATCATTGCCGCCGGCTGCGACCTGCAGGGTCTGGGCGGTTTTCCGCTCAAGACGAGCGGCCGCATGCGCCCGGGCACCTTTGTGCTGCCGGGCAACGTAAGCTCGCAGTACATCTCGGGCCTGCTGCTGGCAGCCCCGTTGCTCGCCCAGCCCTCCTGCGTGCAGGTGACCGGCCTCATTGAGAGCCGCCCCTACATCAACCTGACGATCCAGGCCATGAAGGCCTTTGGCGTCGAGGTCAACGTCGAGCGTATTCCGGCCAAGGACGGCCAGCCCGAGGTCACGAACTTCCGCGTGAGCAGCGGCTCGTACCGCACGCCCGGCAGCGTAGCCGTCGAGGGCGACTGGTCCAACGCCGCCTTTTGGCTGTGCGCCGGCGCCATCGGCACCGACCCCATCACCGTCGAGGGCGTGTCGCTGAGCTCCGCACAGGGCGACCGCAACGTGCTTGCCGCGCTTTCGCGCTTTGGTGCCCGCATCGTGCGCTCCACCAACGCCGCCACCGTGCAGTCCGACAAGCTCGCCGGCTTTGAGATGAGCGCCCACGACATTCCCGACCTGGTACCCGTTATCTCGGCCGTGGCCTCGCTGGCTCAGGGCCGCACGTTCATCCGTGACTGTGCGCGCCTGCGCATCAAGGAATCTGACCGTCTGGTCACCACCACCCGCGAGCTCTCCGCGCTGGGCGCACAGGTGCGCATCGCCGGTGACGACCTCATCATCAAGGGTGTCGATGCCTTCACCGGCGGCGAGGTCGATTCGCACAACGACCACCGCATCGCCATGATGGCCGCCATCGCTGCGAGCCGTGCCACCGGCGAGGTCGTGATCCACGGCGCCGAGGCCGTCAACAAGTCCTATCCCGATTTCTTCGACCACTACCGCCTGCTGGGCGGCAAAATCACACTCGAGGAGGAATAGCATGTCCTCGACCTTTGGCAACGTCTTGCACTTAAGCATCTTCGGCCAATCGCACTCCCCCGCTATCGGCTGCTCGCTCGATGGCATCCCGGCGGGCATCGCCGTGAACCAGGAGAAGCTGCAGGCCTTCCTCGACCGTCGCGCCCCCGGTCGCGACGAGACCGCGACCA
>USIL01000233.1:0-2727 GCA_900554655.1 uncultured Collinsella sp. | reverse complement strand
AGCTCGGCGGCGTCGCACACGTACTTCGCCACCGCCGGCACGGGCCAGGTGCCCAGGTCCACCTGCGCGTCCACGCGCTCGTTCAGCGCGCGGTTGAGGTTCTCGGTGATACCGCCGCCGGTGATGTGGGCGATAGCGTGCACCGGAGCGCCGCCGCGAAGCAGCTCAAGAACCGGCTTGACGTAGATGCGCGTGGGGGCCAGCAGGGCGTCAGCCAGCGAAGCGCCACCGAGCTCCTCGAGCGGACGGCTCAGCTCCTCGGCCTTAGCGGCGGCCTCGGGCGTGCCCGGCTTAATGCCGTCGACGCCGATGACCTTGCGCACGAGCGAGTAGCCGTTGGAGTGCACGCCGGTGGAAGGCAGGCCCAGGATCACATCGCCCGGGCGGACGTTTGCGGGGTCGAGCATCTTGGGACGGTCGACGACGCCCACGGTAAAGCCGGCAAGGTCGTAGTCGGCCGGAGCCATGACGCCCGGGTGCTCGGCCATCTCGCCGCCCACGAGCGCGCAGCCCGCGAGCTTGCAGCCGTCGGCCACGCCCTTGATGATCTTTGCCATGTGCTCGGCCTCGATGTGGCCGATGGCAACGTAGTCCAGGAAGAACAGCGGCTCGGCGCCCGAAGCCAAAATGTCGTTGACGCACATGGCGACCAGGTCCTGGCCCACCGTCTCGTGACGGTCCATGATCTGGGCGAGCACGAGCTTGGTGCCCACGCCGTCGGTACCGCTAATCAGAATCGGGTCTTCCATATCCTTAAGCGCGGCGGCCGAGAATAAGCCACCGAAGCCACCGATGCCGCCGATGACCTCGGGACGGTTGGTGTCCTTAACCATTTGCTTAATAGCGTCGACGGCGCGGCCGCCCTCAGCGGTATCGACGCCGGCATCCTCATACGTCACATGCTTGCTGTCGCTCATCTGAGCCTTCCTCTCCCACTACCGTCCGCCGCGCGGGCGCCAAACGGTGCTCATAGTTGCGTTCATTTCGGCGCGCGCCATAACAGCACGCGCCGCCATATCAACAAAACAGCAGGTAAAACCTACCAAAATAAACCTGTCCCTACATGGCAGGTTTTAGGCCTCGCCGTGCTCCTCTTCCCAACTGCGGTCGTCGTATTTCTCGACCACGGCGTCGTCATCAACATGCAGCGGCTTGTCCAGGTTGCGGGGCTTAAAGCCCTCCATGAACTTGTCGCGGCCAAAGCTCTCGGGAATCGCCACGGGGTAGCGGCCGGTAAAGCACGCATCGCAGTAACCGCCTTTGGGCATGACCTTAAGCAGGCCCTCGACCGAAAGGAAGGCCAGCGAATCGGCGCCGATATACTCGCAAATCTCGTCGACCGTCTTGTTGGCGCTGATAAGCTGCGACTGCACGTCGGTATCGATACCGTAGAAGCATGGCCAGATGACCTCGGGCGAGTTGATGCGGATATGAATCTCCTTGGCGCCAGCGTTGCGCAGCATCTTGACGAGCTGCACCATGGTGGTGCCGCGCACGATGGAGTCGTCGATGACGACCAGGCGCTTGCCCTCGATGTTGTCGCGCAGCGGGTTAAGCTTCATGCGCACGCCCATGGCGCGCAGCTCCTGCGTGGGCTCGATAAACGTACGGCCCACGTAGCGGTTCTTGATGAGACCCTCGCCAAAGGGAATACCGCTCTCGTGCGAATACCCCTCCGCGGGCGGCAGGCCGGAGTCGGGCACGCCGATGACCAGGTCGGCCTCGACGGGCTCCTCATGTGCCAGCTGACGACCCATGTCGTAACGGCAGGCATAGACGCTCTTGCCGTTCATGATGGAGTCGGGGCGGGCAAAGTAGACCTGCTCAAAGATGCAGTTTGCGGGCTCTTCGGCTGCAGGCACGCCCTGCTCGGATACCAGACCCTCGGCGCTGATGCGCAAAATCTCGCCGGGACGGACGTCACGGACGTACTCGGCGCCCACGATGTCGAGCGCGCACGTCTCGGAGGCAACGACCCAGCCGCCGGCGCGCGTGACATGGACGGCGGAGTCGACCGTCGAGGCACCGTCTTGCGAGGGCAGCTGCGAAACAGAAGCGGCATCGGCCTGGTCCAGACCTTCGTCCACCAGCTTGCCCAGCACGAGCGGGCGAATGCCGTGCGGATCGCGGAATGCGTAGAGCGCCTGCTCGTTGATGAGCGTCATGGCGTAGCCGCCGCGCACGAGCTCCATGGTCTTGCGAATGCCCTCGCGCAGATGACCCGTGCGCTGGGTAAAGTAGCCGATAAGCTTGGTCGCGACCTCGGAATCCGAATTGGAGAGGAACGGCACGCCCAGCTCGATCAGCTGGCGGCGCAGCTCGTCGGTGTTGACCAGAGTGCCGTTGTGAGCAAGCGCGATAATGACGCTGTTGATGGTGGAAAGATGCGGCTGCGAGGCTTCCCAGCTCTTGGCGCCGGCGGTGCCATAGCGCACGTGGCCCACGGCCAGCTGGCCGGAGAGCGTCGACAGGTCGGCGTTGGAGAACACGCGGTCGAGCAGGCCCAGATCCTTGCGGACCATAACCGTGCCGCCGTCACCCACGGCGATTCCCGCCGATTCCTGGCCACGGTGCTGCAGCGCACGCAGGCCAAAGTACGTCAGTCGAGCCACATCGCGATCGGGCGCCCATACGCCGAAAATGCCACATTCCTCATGCAGCTGGTCGGAGTCCGGATCATACGTCGACATGGGGTTCACCTGTCCCGCGGCACGCTCGGCCGCGCGG
>USIL01000232.1:0-2751 GCA_900554655.1 uncultured Collinsella sp. | reverse complement strand
GCGAAGAAGAACCTACTATTACAATTACTTATTTTCTTAAGGATGGAACAAGCAAAACAATCTCCGCTAATAACACTACTGTCTGGTGGAACAATAAAATTCATGTAATCAAGGACAAGGAAATGTTTGTCAACCTAACAGAGGGAATTTTCTTTCTGGAAGATTTACAAACAAAGTAAATCAATTCCAGTTTGCTGTACTCGTTCCTAGCAGGGTTTGGGGCAGGCACGCCCCAACAAGAAGCCGTCCCAAAGGGGCAAGAATGGGGACTGCGGACGATTTCTTGGACCGTTACGCGGCCCTTCCCAGCGCGGCGCGGAACTCGGCCGGCGTGCGGCCACCGAGCGCATCGCTGCGCCTCTCCGTATTGTATCGGCCGATCCAGCCCCCGAGCTCCTCGATGAAGCGGGCGGGGGTCCAGCCCGACCAGTCCCTGCCGTGCCAGAACTCCCTCTTGAGCAGGCCGAAGAAGCCCTCCATCGCCGCGTTGTCCGGGCTGCAGCCCTTGGCGGACATGCTCCTGGCGAGGCCGTGCCCCTCGCAGATCGAGATCCAGCCGGGCCAGCGGTAGTGCCCGCCGCGGTCGGAGTGGATGACGGGGCGCTCGCCGGGCGCGAGCAGCGCGCAGGCGTCCTCGAGCGTCGAGTTGGCGAGCGCGGCGTCCGGCCTCTCGCCGGCCCTCCACGCCACGACCGAGGAGTCGAAGCAGTCCCTGATGGCCGACAGGTAGACCTTCCTGCCGGAGGGCAGCCTGAACTCGGTGATGTCGGTGAGCCACAGGAAGTTCGGCAGGGCCGAGCGGAAGTCGCGGCGCACGAGGTTCGGCGGGGCCGGCGTCGGCTCGCCCGCATAGGAGCTGTAGGGCCTCCTCTTCCTCCTCATCCACCTGGGGACCAGGCCCTCCTCGCGCATGATGCGGAGGACGACCTTCTCCGAGGCGCGCACGGGCTCGTCGAGCTCGCGCAGGCGCGCCGTCACGAAGCGGTACCCCCGCGCCCCCTCGCCGTCCTCGGTGAAGACCCTGCGCACGAGCGCGCGCAGGGCCGCGAGCCGGTCGGGCCTCGCGATAGCCGTGTGCTGGTACTCATAGGAGCTCTTTGATATCCCCAAGGAACTCGTGAGTTCTTTCAAGGACCACTTCCCCGCAGGCCTCAGGCGGTCTATCACCAGGGTCTTCTCCCTGTTCGACATTCCGTCGAGGCTCGCGGCTTTTAAAACGTCGTTCACCGCCCTGAGGACGGCGTTCTCCAGGACGAGGCGCTCTATCAGGGCGTCCTTGTCGTCCGGGTCGATGTCGGGGTACACCGGACCGTCCCCGACGACCTTCGGCAGATCCATCTTCGCGACCGCCCTCCCGACGGCTCCGCCCGAGGCCACGGCCCTCGTCCAGCGCGCGACGGCGCTCTTGCTCGGCCCGCCGAGCTCCCGGGCTATCTCCCTGCACGAGAGCCCGGAGCGGCGTAGCTCCCCGGCCCTCTCTACTACGGCTCTACTGTATGTCATGCGGACTCCAAACCGGACCTGATGGTCCAACTTTTTGTCCGCAGTCCCCTTTTACCTATTAGCCCGCAAGTTTGACGCAGCTAAAATAGCCCCGTCCCAAATTGACTACCCTGGCATTGGGGATACCATGGTGGCAACCTAGCGAAAGGACGATGTATGGCACATGTCGATGACCAGCGCGTGGCGCGCGTGCTCGATGCGCTCGAGGCTCAGCACCCCGGCGCACAGCTGCTCGTAAACGACCCGTGGTCGATCTATTACCTGACCGGCTTTTATGCCGATATGTTCGAGCGTTTTTGCGGCGCGCTGCTCGCACGCGGTAGCGAGCCCGTGACCCTGGTCAACGCGCTGCATCAGCTGCCCGAGTATGACAATGCCCGCGTCGCCTACCACACCGATACCGACGTCGTGGCCGACGCCATCGCGAGTGAGATCGACCCGACCAAACCGCTCGGCATCGACACCGTCATGCGCTCCGGCTTTTTGATGCCCCTCATGGAGCGCCACGCCGCCAGCGAGTTTTTCCTGGGCGACTTTGCCGTCACCGCCGCGCGCACCCACAAGGATGCCGCCGAGCAGGAGCTTATGCGCGTGTCCTCGGCCGCTAACGACGCCGTGATGGCCGAGGCGGTCAAACTCGTCCACGAGGGCGTGACGGAGCGCGAAATTGCCGACCAGATGCTCAGTCTGTATCGCAAGCACGGCTGCGAGGGCTTTAGCTTTCCGCCCATCGTGAGCTTTGGCGCCAACGCCGGCGACCCGCACCACGAGCCCGACGACACGGTACTCAAGCGTGGCGACGTGGTGCTGTTCGACATTGGCGGACGCCATCGTAACTACTGCTCGGACATGACGCGCACGTTCTTTTGGGGCGAGCCGGACGAGGAGACGGCGCGCATCTACGACATCGTGCGCCACGCCAACGAGGCCGCCGAGGCGCTCATCGCACCGGGCGTTCGCATGTCCGACCTGGATCACGCCGCGCGCGACGTGATCGAGGACGCAGGCTACGGCAAGTACTTCACGCATCGCCTGGGCCACTCGATCGGCCTGCAGGACCACGAGCCGGGCGACGTCTCGCTGGTCAACGAACAGGTTATCGAGCCAGGCATGACGTTCTCCATCGAGCCGGGCATCTACCTCCCCGGCCGCACCGGAGTCCGCATCGAGGACTTGGCCCTGGTCACCGAGTCCGGCGTCGAGATTCTCAACGCCTACCCCCACGATCCGGTCCGCCTAGACTAGGCA
>USIL01000231.1:0-2757 GCA_900554655.1 uncultured Collinsella sp. | reverse complement strand
GACGAGGCCCGCCTGGTGGGCGGCTATGCCCAGTGCGGCCAGGAGCTCTGCTGCACGCGCTTTGGCGGACAGTTTGAGCCGGTTTCGATTCGCATGGCAAAAGAGCAGGACCTGCCACTCAACTCGTCCAAAATTAGCGGCGTCTGCGGCCGCCTGATGTGCTGCCTGCGCTACGAGTTCGAGGCGTACAAGGACTTTAAGAGCCGCGCGCCCAAAAAGAAGACGCTTATCGATACGCCGCTTGGCAAGGCGCGTATCCAGGAATATGACACGCCGCGCGAGCAGCTGGTGTTGCGCCTGGAGAACGGCAAAGTCTTTAAGGTCAACCTGGCTGACATGACCTGCTCTGAGGGCTGCAAAAAGAAGGCCGCCGAGCAGGGCTGCAACTGCCGCCCCGACTGCGTGACGCGCGATGTGCTCGAGCGTATCGAGTCGCCCGAGATGCGCTTGGCGCTTATGGAGCTCGACCGCGAGAATGGCGTCGACGTGGGCGATGGCCTGTCGAGCGCCGACCGTCTGGCGGGGACGACGATGCCCAAGCGCCGCCGTCGCGATGTGGATGCCGATACCCGTGCCGGTCAGAGCCAGGGCGAGGGTCGCGGCCGCGGTAAGGGTCGCGGCAAGGCCGAGGCACCCGAGGCCGAGGAGGCCGCCGGTGCCCGTCGCCGCCGCAAGCGCGCGGGCTCGGGCGATGCTACCGAGGCTGCAGCCGCGGGCAAGAACGCCTCTCGCGAGCGCGAGGTCCAGCAGCCCCAGCAGCAGAACCGCGGCGGTGGCATGAACCCCACACGTCGCCGCCGCCGTCATCTGTCGAGCGAGGAGCGCGAGGACGCCTTCCGCGCCGCAGCTGCTCGCGAGGCTGGTGCCGCTTCCAAGGGTCCCTCGGGTTCCGATGCGCCTGCCGACAAGGGCGGCAAGTCACGCGGCGAGGATGAGCGCGCGCCGCGTCCGCGCCGTCGCCATTCCTCGGGCGCGCAACAGAAGCCCTCAGTGCCCTCCGTGGCCGATCAGGTCTCGGATGGCGAGGTCAAGGTCACGCGCCGTCGTCCCGGAGATGGCGGGGGAGCGGCTGCTAAGGCTTCGCATGGCGCCGCTCGTGACGAGCGCGAGCTGCGCGGTGGCGAGGGCTCGGCCGACCAGGGTCAAAAGCGCCGTCGCCGTCGCCGTTCCCGCAAGCCGCGCCAGGATGGTGGCGAGGGCTCGACCCCGTCTTCGTCCGCACCACAACCGCCTGCCGGCGAATAACGCCCGCGAGCGGATTTAGCCCGCCTTGCCCCGAGCGCATCGGGGTATCATAGCGCCGAATCAACAACCCTCCCTGCGACCGAACGTAGGGAGGGTTGTGTCTTGAAGAGCCATCTGAACATATTGAGCTGTCTGCAGGGTGCCGGTGCCCTACCGTTTGCGGACGAATTGCTACCGTTTGCCGAGCGGGTGGCACGCGAGGCGCTCGAGGCATTGTCGCCAACACGATGTGCCGGCTGCGAGCGCGCCGGTACGCTTATTTGCCAAGACTGCCTGACTGCGCTCACGCTCATCGACCCACGTCATAGCTGCACCCGATGCGGCGCCCCGTTTGGGGATTTGCTGTGCACTGAGTGTTCGGTCGAGGGCACGTCCTCGGCAATGGCGGAGGCGCTCGACCGCTGCCTGGCGTGCGCCGTCTATGCGCATCCGCTGCCGCGCATCATTAAAGCGTACAAGGATGCGGACGAGCGACGTCTGGCTCCGTATCTGGCGGAGCTGCTCTACGACACCGCCCTGCATGCCCAGGTCGTAGCGCCCGATCGCTATGGAGGTGTGCTGTCCGGTGCGGATGCGGTGGTGTTTGTGCCTGCGACGGCGGCAGCGTTTCGGCGGCGTGGTTTTGATCATATGGAGGCTATTGCGCGCCCATTTTGCGAGCTGTCGGGTGTTCCCCTGCTCGATGCGCTCGTCAAGTACGGGCATGGCGACCAGCGCGAACTCGGTCGTGAGGAGCGCCGCGAGCGTGCCCAAGGCATGTACGAGACGGTTGAGGACGTGCACGGCCGCCGCTTGCTGCTTATCGATGACGTTATCACCACGGGCGCGACGATGGCAGCGGCTTCGGCGGAACTCAAGCGCGCCGGCGCCGTAGCGGTCGATGGCCTCGCTATCGCACGCGTTTGGTAGGGGTGGTTTTGTGGCAGTGAAGATTGAGCGGCGCAACGAGCCGACAGACGAACAGCTAGCGGCTTCCGTAATCCTAACGGGCGCCTCGGCGCTACGCATGATGCGCGCCGAACGCCGGCAGATGGGCTACATAAGCTGGAAGGACCTCGATTCCGATGAAGAGCGCCGTGTGCTGCGCACGTCGTCGCCCTCGACCGAGGACATCTATCTTCCCGACTTGGTGCGGATTGGGGCCGCAAGCGGCGAGGTGCAAGAAGATCTTTGCTTGCTGGTGGGATCTGCGGCGCAGCGCCGCCGCATGCCTGGCGTGGGCTGGTCCGTATGCTCCGAGTTGCCCGCCGGCTCGATTCTAGAGGTGGAACCGGGGGTGTACAGTCTATCTCCCGAGGCCCTTTGCGTAGCCGTCGCGCGCGAGGTCGGCTGTATCCAGGCATTTGCCCTGGCCCAGGAGCTGTGCTCTAAGATTTCGCTGAGTGACCGCGGGAAGTATCTGCCTCCCTACACCTCGCCTGTTACGAATAAACTTGCAAAGGACAAGGACCAGCCAGCAGGCGTGGGCTACTTTGAGGTTGAGCCGGTGCTGACGCCCGATCGTCTGGCAGA
>USIL01000230.1:0-2778 GCA_900554655.1 uncultured Collinsella sp. | reverse complement strand
CTCTGACCGGTGGCTCCTCCGACGCCATCTCCAGCGCCATCGAGGACGCCGTCGAGCTTGACGGCTATAAGCTCGTTGTCGCTGAGCTCCAGGGCCTTGAGGCTGCCGACCTGCGCAACGTATGGGATACCGTGCATCAGAAGGTCGCCGGCCCTGTCGCTTGTGTCGTCGCCAGTGTGACTGAGAAGGGCACTCCGGCCCTGCTCGCTGCCGGCTCCGATGACGCCGTCAAGGCCGGTTTCCACGCCGGTAACGTGATCAAGCAGATCGCGGGTCTGGTCGACGGTCGCGGTGGCGGTCGTCCCAACATGGCCCAGGCCGGTGGCAAGAATGCTGCCGGCATCGCCGATGCCCTCGCGGCCGCTAAGACCGCGCTCGGCGCCTAAGAATCTAAGAAGTCGCTGTGGTTGCGCTCGCGCTGGACATAGGGGAGACCAGGATTGGCATCGCCGTCTCGAGCCGTGATGGCAAGATGGCGATGCCTGTCAAGGTGCTTCCGGCTGCCGAGGTCACCGGTGTGGCCAAGACGTTCCGCTACCTGGTTGAGGACTATGAGCCCGACATCCTGGTAAGCGGACGTCCCCTGACCATGGCCGGTGAGCCCGGCCCTCAGGCCGAGCGCGTTGCCGCTGTGGCGCAAAAGATTGCCGACGAGCTCGATCTTCCGTTGGAGTTTGAGGACGAGCGTCTGTCCTCGCAAGAGGCCAAGCGTATCCTGCGCGAGCAGGGACTCAACGAAAAGCAGATGAGGGGCAAGATCGACATGATTGCCGCCAGCCTGTTTTTGCAGACGTGGCTCGATCGTAAAAACGAGGAGGTTTCGCATGCCTAGTGCTTCCGATCCGCGCCAGCCGAATCGTACACAGCAGCCGGCGTCGCGCCCTGCCCAGCCTGGCCAGCGTCCGGCACAGCCGACGCAGCACGCAGCTCAGCCTGCCGCGCGCCCGGCGCAGTCCTTCTCTCGTTCGGCCCAACCTGTTCAACGGACGGGTCAGCAGCCTTCTGCTCGTTCGGTTCAGCATTCGGCTTCTCACGCGGCTCAGCAGCCCACTGCTCGTACGGCCCAGCCTGCAGGCGGCACCCGCTTTAAGCAGCAGGCACCTACCCAGCGAACGCAGGCCCCCCAATCGCATTCGCATCACGCTCGTGGTTCGCATGGCGTTGCTCCGGCGACCCGCTCGAGCTACAACACGCATGCTCGTCGCGGTGCTCAAAAGAAAAGCTCCCCGGTGCCTATGATTATCGGTGGCGTCGTCGCCGTGCTTGCGCTTGTCGCGATCGTTTTCTTTGTCGTGCCAGCCGTCAAGGGCTTCTTTGGCGGTGAGGATGCGAAAGTCGCTGCTGGCCAGCAAGTTACTATCACGATTCCCGACGGTGCCTCGGGCGATACTATCGCCTCGATTCTCTCTGAGAACCATATCGTCGAAAATCCCAAGGATTACTATGCGGCGGTGAAAAAGCTCAACGCCGATATGTCGCTCAAGCCTGGTGATTATTCGTTCACCACACTCATGGATGCGACCAAGGTTGTTCAGCAGCTCATGGAAGGCCCCAACGCGGGCTCCAATGCGCTGACTATCCCTGAGGGCCTAACGGTCGATCAAGTCGCCGACCGTGTGGCCCAGGCCTACGACAGCATCTCTAAGGAAGACTTCCTCAACCAGGCCAAGGCCTCCAACTACGTTGACGACTATAGCTTCCTTAAGGGCGCCGCCAACGATTCGCTCGAGGGTTTCTTGTTCCCCAAGACCTATTCGCTGGGCGATTCGCCGACGGCCGATGACGTGATTCGCGCCATGCTCGATCAGTTTAAGACCGAGTACAAGTCGCTTGACTTTGCGAGCTGCGAAGCCAAGATCAAGGAACGCTACGGCGTGGAGATGTCCGACTACGACATCGTCAACTTGGCCTCTATCGTTGAGCGCGAGGGCCTCAACGCCGATCAACGTGCGCACGTGGCCTCGGTCTTCTACAACCGCCTTGCCGGCAAACTCGACGGTCTGCGCTATCTCAACAGCGATGCGACCATGATGTATGTCACCGGTGGCGAGGTTACCGCCGACGACCTGCAGAGCGATAGTCCGTATAACACCTATAAACACGAGGGTCTGCCGCCCACGCCCATCTGCTCTCCGTCGCTCGAGGCACTCAAGGCCACGCTTGAGCCGACCGACTCCGATGACCTGTATTTCTACATTACGCAGGACGAGGAGTACTTCTCGCAAACCTACGAAGAGCATCAACAGTCTTGGAATTAGCATGAGGATTTTTAGCCCCAAACGATACGTTGCCTCGGTCGATCGCATCGACCTTGATACCCTGTGGGCCGATGGCAAACGCGCCATTCTGCTCGATCGCGATAACACCCTGGTGCCGCGCGACACCGAGCAGGTCCCCGCCGCGATTTCCGCTTGGCTCGACGCCGCCCGCGCCAAAGGCTTTAAGCTGTGCATGGTGTCCAATAACTGGCATCGCGACCAGGTCATGGCATCGGCACGCGAGCTGGGACTCGAGGCCATCAGCCACGCCATGAAGCCGGCGCCGTTTGCCCTCAAGGCGGGTCTTAAGCGCCTCGGCGCCACGGCCGACGAGGCGGTGCTGATCGGTGATCAGCTCTACACGGACGTGTGGAGCGGCAACTTCGCCGGCGTCGATACCATCCTGGTAAAGCCGCAGGCCACGCAGGACCTGTGGTATACGCAGATCTTCCGTATCTTTGAGCGCCGGGCCCTGCGCGACCTTCCCTGCGAGGAATAGGTCTCGTCATGTCCCAGCACA
>USIL01000229.1:0-2790 GCA_900554655.1 uncultured Collinsella sp. | reverse complement strand
TGGCTACCTCGCGAGCGAGCAGCTGCAGCGGAACACTCGCCGTAATGGGGCTGAACACGTCGCGGACGGCCGGCACGCGAATAATGCAGTCAGCGATCTTGTTGATTTCCTCGTCGCCCTCGGTGGCAACGACGATGACCTTGGCGCCGCGTGCCTTGCACTCCATGAGGTTCGACACGGTCTTGTCGTAGGTGGCGCTCTTGGTGGCCACGGCGATGACGGGGAAGCCCGGGTCGATCAGGGCGATGGGGCCGTGCTTCATCTCGCCGGCGGCATAGGCCTCGGCATGCAGGTAGCTGACCTCCTTGAGCTTGAGCGCGCCCTCGTAGGAGATAGCGGCACCCATGCCACGGCCCACGAACAGCGCCGACTGCGCGTCCTTGCACAGCAGGGCGGCCTCATGCACGGCCTCGGTCTGCGTATCCAGAATCCACTGGATCTGCTCGGCCGTATCGGAAAGCTCGCGGAACAGCATACGCGCCTGCTTGGTGGTCAGGCGGTACTTGACCTGCGCCAACAGCAAAGCCAAAAGCGTGAGGCTCACGACCTGACCGATGAAGCTCTTGGTCGAGGCAACTGCGATCTCCTTGTTGGCCTTGGTGTAGATGACGCCGTCGCTCTCACGCGCCACCGGGCTGCCCACCACGTTGGTGATGCCAAAGACCTTGGCACCCTTGATGCGCGCGTCGCGAATGGCGGCAAGGGTATCGGCCGTCTCGCCCGACTGGGACACGGCAACGACAAGCGTCGTCGGCGTAATGATGGGATTGCGATAGCGGAACTCGCTGGCCGCCTCAACCTCGGTAGGGATGCGAGCCCAGCCCTCGATAAGGTTCTTGGCAATGAGACCGGCATGGTAGCTGGTGCCGCAAGCGATCACGTAGACACGGTCGATGTCGTTGAGCTCCTCGAGGGACAGGCCCAGCTCATCGATATCGAGCTCACCGGCGGGGGTCATGCGGCCCACCAGGGTATCGCGCACGACGCGCGGCTGCTCATGGATCTCCTTGAGCATAAAGTCGGGATAACCGCCCTTTTCTGCCATGTCCAGGTCCCAGTCGATGTGGGTGACCTTGGGCTCGATAACGTTGCCGGCCTCGTCGGTGTACTCGACGCCTGCGGGCGTGAGCTTGGCAAACTGGCCGTCCTCGAGCACCACGACGTCGCGGGTTGCGTCGATGAGCGCGATGACATCGGAAGCAACATAGGAGCCGGTTTCGCCCACGCCGACTACGATCGGGGAATCCTTGCGGGCCACGGCGATCACGCCAGGCTCATCGGCGGAAACGGCGGCCAAACCATAGGCGCCCACCACGTGGGTGCAGGCCTCGCGTACAGAGGCCATCAGGTCATGTGTCTCGGTATAGGCCTCTTCGATCAGATGTGCGAAGACCTCGGTATCCGTCTCGCTCTTAAAGTGATGGCCGCGGCCCTCCAGCTCCTCGCGCAGCTCGGCGAAGTTTTCGATGATGCCGTTGTGGACGATGGCGATACGTCCGTCGCAGCTGGTGTGGGGATGGGCGTTAACGACCGAAGGCTTGCCATGAGTGGCCCAGCGGGTGTGGCCGATGCCGCAGGCGGCGTCGCTGTCGATGTTGGAAAGCTCACTCTCCAGGCCCGCAACTTTGCCCACGCGGCGAATGACGTCGAGGTGCGCCGCGGCGCCCTCGCCCACCTCGAGCGCGACACCCGAGGAGTCATAGCCGCGATACTCCATACGCTTAAGACCCGTGACCAGGATGTTCTTTGCAATATCAGAGCCGGTGTAGCCGACAATTCCGCACATAGGATAAATCCCTTCGTCCGCGTGACTGCAAAACGTCCACGCACATGGGGCGCTGAGACGTATAACGTTCGAGTATTGTACTCACGCAGACGCAAGCTGATATACCAGAAGTGGTATCTCAACTTGAATACCACTCGATACACACACCCCACCACGAAGGGGGCAGGCGCCTTCGTGGTTGTTTGGCCTGACAGCATCGTTTGCCCAGATAAAACCTGCCAAAATAAACCTGTCCCTAATAGGCAGGTTTTGACACCTCAGGGGCGGGCGATGCTACAATCTGGCTTGTACTTGAAACGCATCAAAGGGGCCGCTATGGCAAAGGTTAAAATCAGCGACGTCGCGCGCGAAGCCGGAGTTTCGTTGGGCACGGTTTCCAACGCGCTCAACCACCCCGAAAAGCTGCGTCCCGAGACCCTCAAGCTCATCAACGAGACCATCAATCGCCTGGGCTACCTGCCCAACCAAAGCGCTCGTCAGCTTGCGGGCGGCGCCACCAAGTCCTTTGGCCTGGTGCTCCCCCGTCTCGATCACGGTTTTTCGCTCCAAATCGCCAGCGGCGCCCACAACGAGGCTCGCAAGCACGGCTACGACCTGCTCATCGCCAACGCCGATAACGACGATATTCTCGAGGACCATTACCTGCGCTACTTTATGGGCACCCAGATGTCCGGCGTCATGGTTCAGCCCATGGCGTCCCCCGACTGGCACCCCGCCATGACCAAGATGCCCGTGCCGATCGTCCATCTGGACATCCATTGCTCCGGGCCCGGCTACTACGTAGCGGCCGACAACGAGGCCCAGGGTCGCATCATTGCCGAACTCGCCATCGCCCGCGGTGCACGCCATATCACCGTTGTGGGTAGAGCAGCATTTATGCAACTCACCCTGCGCGTCCTTGGCATTCATAAGGCGCTCGCCCTACATCCCGACATCAAGATCGAAGTCATTGACGCCGGCGAGTGGAACACGGCGGCCGACGGCTATGGTATCGGCAGCCAAAT
>USIL01000228.1:0-2824 GCA_900554655.1 uncultured Collinsella sp. | reverse complement strand
GTGAACGGTGAGGAGCTCGCCCGTCTGCGCGACGAGTCCGATGCCGTCTACCTGGCCATCGGTGCCCACAGCGACAAGAAGCTCGGCCTTCCGGGCGAAGAGGCGCCCGGCGTTGAGTCGGCCGTCAAGATGCTGCGCGCCATCGGTGATGACGCGCTGCCCGACCTAAGCGGCCAGCGCGTGTGCGTCATCGGCGGCGGCAACGTTGCCATGGACGTGGCACGCTCTGCTGTGCGCTGTGGTGCCGAAAAGGTAAGCATCGTCTACCGCCGTCGCATCTGCGACATGACGGCCCAGGACGCCGAGATCGCCGGTGCCCAGGCCGAGGGCTGCGAGGTGCTGGAGCTGACGGCCCCGCTCGCCATCGAGACGGGCGAGGACGGTCGCGTGAACGGCCTGCGCGTGCAGCCGCAGATTATCGGTGAGCCCCGCCGCGGTCGTCCGGCTCCGCGTGCCGCCGCCACGCCCGAGCGCGTCATCCCTTGCGAGCGCGTGTTCGTCGCCATTGGCCAGGACATCGATTCCAAGCCGTTTGAGGAGATGGGCATTGCCTGCAAGTGGGGCTGCATCGTCACCGATTCGGACGGCGCCGTGCCCAACTTTGATGGCCTCTTTAGCGGCGGTGACTGCCAGACCGGCCCCGCCACCGTCATCCGCGCTATCAATGCCGGCCGCGTGGCGTCGGCAAACATCGACCACTACCTAGGCTTCGACCACAAGATCAAGCTCGAGGTCGAGCTGCCGACCGTCCAGTTTAAGGGCAAGCATGAGTGCGGCCGCTGCGAGCTGGGCGAGCGCGAGGCCGGCGAGCGTATTCACGATTGGAATCTGGTCGAGCAGGGTCTCACCGAGCAGGAGGCGCGCCAGGAGGCGAGCCGCTGCCTGCGCTGCGATCACTTTGGCTTTGGCGCGTTCCGCGGAGGGAGGAACCTGGAATGGTAGAGCCCAACAAAACCACCGTCAGCGACAACACCGAAAACGGAGCGCACAATATGGTCAAGCTCACTATCGATAATTGCGAGGTCGTGGTTCCCGAGCACACCACGATCCTGGACGCAGCCATGTCCGTCGGCATTCAGATTCCTACCCTGTGCTATCTGCGCGATCTAAACGAGATCGGCGGCTGCCGCGTGTGCGTGGTCGAGGTTGAGGGCTGCGACCAGCTGGTTGCCGCCTGCAACAACTACGTGCTCGACGGCATGGTGGTCCACACCAACAGCCCCAAGGCCCGCGAGGCCCGTCGCACCAACGTGCAGCTGCTGCTGTCCCAGCACGATTCGCAGTGCACGAGCTGCGTGCGCAGCGGCAACTGCAACCTACAGACCATCGCCAACGACCTGGGCATTTTCTATCTGCCGTATCGAAGGCATTTGGCGGGCGAGGGCTGGGACTTCGATTTTCCCATCATCCGCGAAAACGATAAGTGCATTAAATGCATGCGCTGCATCAAGGTTTGCGAGAGTGTGCAGGGCTTAGGGATTTGGGACCTGACCAACCGCGCCACGCATACCGCCGTGGGCACCCGCGGGCGCGTGCCGATCGGCAAGACCGATTGCGTCGCGTGCGGTCAGTGCATCACGCACTGTCCGACCGGCGCTCTGCGCGAGCGCGATGACACGCAGAAGGCATATGCTGCGCTCGGTGATCCGGACCGCGTGACCATTGTGCAGATTGCTCCGGCCGTGCGTGCTGCATGGGGCGAAGCCTTCGGCATGCCGACCGGCAAGGCAACCGTCGGTCAGCTGGTGTCCGTTCTGCGCAAGCTGGGCGCGGATTATGTGTTCGACACCACGTTTTCCGCCGATCTAACCATCATGGAGGAGGGCACCGAGCTGCTCCAGCGCCTGCAGGCGGGCGATCTGGACAATCAGCCGATGTTTACCTCGTGCTGCCCGGGCTGGGTGCGCTTTTTGAAGTCGCAGTTCCCGGAAATGACCGGCCGTCTGTCCACCGCCAAGTCGCCGCAGCAGATGTTCGGCGCGGTCGGCAAGACCTGGCTGGCACACAACCTCGGCGTGGATGCGGACAAAATTTACAGCATCTCCATCATGCCGTGCATCGCAAAAAAGGCCGAGCGCGAGCTGCCGAGCATGGATTCGGCCGGTCACGGCAGCGATGTCGATCTGGTCATCACCACCCGAGAGCTGGCGCGCATGGCGCGTGCCGAGCACCTCGATGTGGAAAACATCGCAGAATCCGCGTTTGATTCTCCGCTGGGCGACGGCACCGGCGCAGGCGTTATTTTCGGCGCGACCGGCGGCGTTATGGAGGCCGCGCTGCGTTCGGCGTACTTCCTCACCACCGGCGAAAATCCGTCGCCGGATGCATTCCGCGAGGTGCGTGACGACGGCACGATTTCTCCGCTGCCGTGGCGCGAAGCGACGTTCGAGCTGGCAGGCCGGACTGTGCGCTGCGCGGTAGCAAGCGGACTGGGCAACGCACGTCAGCTTCTGCACTCGCTGCAGCGCCGTGAGGTACACTATGAGTTTGTGGAGATCATGGCATGCCCGGGCGGCTGTGCAGGCGGCGGCGGTCAGCCGGTGGACGGCACCGACCGCGAAAAGGCCGCCGACCGCGGCAAGGTTCTGTTCCGACTCGATCAGAATGCACCGCTGCGTTTTTCGCATGAAAATCCGGCGGTTCAGGCGCTGTACCGTGAGTATCTGGATGAGCCGTGCTCGCACAGAGCGGAGGAATTGCTGCATTGCGACCATTTCGCATGGCAGATGAACGCTTCCCGCTGAGGGCACAAGAGGATAACAAACATCAGTGTACAAGGGGTACAAACAAGATAAAATAGAAATGAGGGGCGATAGAGCGGAAA